>CAYOSZ010000338.1:0-3299 GCA_964406715.1 uncultured Ignavibacteria bacterium
CTACACCCCGATCATTTTCATTATCGGCAGGTTGACCTCACGAGAGGACAGCAAATATCTCTCCTTTGACGTCAACCCTAATGATTACGCAGAAAATATAATGTATGTGGAACCGGTGTCAAGGAATTTGTCCCCGTTTCCCTCCTCTGGTCAAGTTGAAGGTTGATATTTCAATGGTAACAGCAGGCTCAACTTTTCATTCTTTCCGCATGGAATCGGATTCTATGGTCTTCAAGGAGAGGTGTTCCTTCTTGAGATAGTAAAGCCCCAGCAGGGTAATGGGGATGTACTGACTGGCATGAAGTAGTATGGAAAATGGCCTGGAGACGCTCTGGTTTAAGTTGAGTATGAGGAAGGATGCCACGCAGGCAGCATGAAAGGTTCCCACAAATCCGGGGGAGGAGGGCAACATCACCGCCAGAGAGACTATACCTAAAAGGATGAAGGAGGCGAAGATGGCAGGGTGCTGATCAAACGCCAGGAATATGAAGTAATTGCTGATGCCCACCACCAACCATAGAAAGATGGACCAGGCTAAAATCCATAACAGGCTGGGTACGTTTCGGAAAACCTTTAAGCCGCTGATAAACTTTTCCAGGATCTCTTCGGCCCGGGAGGACAGGCTGGTTGGCAGAATCCGGAAGATAAACTTGAATAACTTTAGAGCGAATTCCCTCTTGACCTCGATGAGCACCAAAAGTCCAAGGGTGACGATATTCATCAGCAAAAAGAGGTTACTGGCCTGCCTGACCCAAGTTGGCAATTCCGGGTACATGAGCAGGGACAACCACAATATGAGGAGCAAAGAGAAGCCGTCAAATATCCTCTCGATCATAATGGTGGCAAAGGCGGCACTACGCGACATATTCTCTTTGCTTCCCAGAGAATAAGCCCTTATGAATTCCCCTAACCTTGCAGGCAACAAGTTGTTGGCCATGAAGCCGATCATGACCGAGGAGAAAAGACTTCCCATCCCCACTTTCTTGATGGGATTCACCATGAATTTCCACCGGTAGGCCCTCATCCACATGCTGAGGATGACTAAGACGACGTTGGGAAGAATCCACCAGTAGTTAGCTCCCTTAAGAGCCCCCCACAGCTCGGCATAATCCACCTTGCGGAAAGCCAGATACAAAAATACCAGACTGATCAATATCCCGACGACAAACTTCTTCTTCATCTTTCGTCTTAGCTATTGTTTTGCGTTCCTTTTATCTCGATCAACACAGTCCCGGCACGGGGGTTACAAGGCTTTCGTTCATAAGGCGATTTTCTTTGTCATTCTGAGCCCGAAGGGCGAAGAATCTAAATCCAGTTTAAAATCCTTCTCCGTTCGTCACGGACACCCCTGTCCGTTACGCAGGAACGGTAACGGCCAGGGGTGTCCGTTACCAACAATAGATTCTTCGCTTCGTCCCGCAGAATGCGGGACTTCGCTCAGCATGACAGTTCATTTTCCCTGGACCCCTGTTTCTTGATCTTTGATCCTTTCTTCGCGATCCTTTCTATTAACTCCAACGTCATCTCCGCTGCATCATCCCAACTGAATTTCTTGGCCCAGTCAAGCCCTCCTTTAGTCAGCTCTTCTCTATAATTTCTATCGGACAAAATTTTTATCAGATGCTCAGAGAGTTTTTGTACGTCTCCATATTCATATAAGACTCCGGTTTTCTCATGCACTACCGAATCTTTCAAGCCCGGCACGTTGCTGGCAATCACCGGGGTGCCACAGGCGTTAGCCTCGATATTGGTCAAACCCCAGCCCTCCTTCAGCGAGGGGCAAACCGCCACCCAGGCTTTCTGAAGCCTTCTAACCTTCTCCCCCATGTCCACGAAACCGGTGAATTCAACCTTATCTTGTATGTTAAGCTTGTTGGCCAGATCTATAAGATGGCTTTTGTAGTCGCCTTCTCCCACAATCACCAACTTAGCCTGAGGGAGGTCCTTCAAGACCAAAGAGAAAGCGCTCAGCAGGTGCTCGATGCTTTTATATTTCTTCAGCCGGCCCAGATATATGACGGTGGGATCAGGCTTCTTCACCACAGAGGATTCAGGGTGATAAAGGGTGTGGTCGATTCCGCAATGAATCACATGGATATCTTCTGTTGGCAGTCCGCGTTTTACCAAATCCTGCTTGGTGCTGTCCGAGATCACCATGAACTTGAAGCCCTTATAAAGCCAGGGAATGGGTTTTTCGGAAAGATAGATGTAGGTTCCCATTATGAAGTTTATCTCCTTGAAGACCGAATCCGAGAACAGATGGGGAACCACCACCAGAAGGGGAAGTTTGTGAAAAAGCGGCGAGTAGAAGGGGATTTTATTTATATCCTCCATCATGACGTCCCATCTCTCTTCCTTCAGAAGCGCCTTTAGGGCAAACGGAGCCACGAAATTGAAGTTGAAGCGGGAGCCTTTCCGTATTATTCTGATTCCATCTACCACTTCCATGGATTTGCAATCGGGCCAACCGCTGCATAGGAGTGTGACCTTATGCCCTCTTCGGGCGATTCTTTTGAGTATCTCTTGTAGGTGAACTTCCGCTCCCCCCGCTTGCGGATTGGAAAGATCTTCCCAGTTTAGCGCGAGAATATTCAATCTAATATGTAGCCGCGGCCGGCAGATGACCGTCCGCGGACCTTTCTTTAGGGTTAAGGCTGTTCCATGAAATTAAAATCTGGCGATTTGATCTGATTCAGCAAGCTTGCGGTTTGAGCGTCTTCTGGGTTGTTCTCCATCCAGGTCTCCAGAAGAATCTTTAGGCTCTCCTTGTCCTTTTCGTTATAATAAATATCGGCTAAGGCTTTCATGGCTGGCCTGAAGTCCTTCCAGGTCTCCAATAACCTGTGCAGATTCTCCTTATCTCGTTCGGCATGATAGATACTGGCCAAAGCTTCCAAAGCCGGACTGAAGTTTTTGTTAATGGTAAGTATCTTATTCATGGCATCTTTTGCCTTTTGCATTTCCCCTTGCTGTTTGTAAGAATAACCCAGGTTGAAGTATAATCTCTCAATCAACTCCTCTTCGGCTAAAGCCCGGTTCTCCTTTACCACCTCCTCCGCCCGGTGGAGCACCCTTTGAATCGAGTCTTCAGGCTGGTTGGATTCGGCATAAAGCTGAAGAATATAAGCATAAGGTTTCCAATCGTAAGGCAGAAGATCCGACACTTTGTTTGCCACTGCAATGGCATCTTCGTATTGTCCGGCCCTCCGCATGGTGTCAGCCAATCCCAGAAAACAAGAGGTATAGTTGGCCAAAAGCCGGTAGTCGTTTTCATCTTTATATACCTTTGGATCTCCCAC
>CAYOSZ010000339.1:0-3296 GCA_964406715.1 uncultured Ignavibacteria bacterium
CGATTTGCCTTTATCATAACCATTATTAAATAACTGTTCCAGTTTATGGTTTGAGAAATTGGCTCTCCTTCCAGAAGCCATGTACTCTGTTCCTTTTTGCTCACTTCTTATCCTGGAGTCTGTGAACACCAGTCCGGCATCCGGATAGTTCTTCAGAATAGTTACTGTCCTTTCAAGAAATTCAGATTTGGCAAAATCGTCTGACTCAGCGATCCAGATATATTCACCATTAGCCTTACTTACACCATAATTCCATTGCATGAATGGATTTCCCGAGTTAGACTCATTATAATAGGATCTTAAATCAGGATATTTCGTTTTATAAAAATCAATTATAGCCCTGCTGTTATCAGTTGAACAGTCATCAAGAATGATCAACTCATAATCCCTGTATGTCTGATTTAGAATACTTTCTATCCTCTGCTTGAGAAATACTGAATGATTATAATTAGGAATTATTACAGAAACCGTCAAATTAATAACACCATTAATTGCTGATTATAAGCGTCTTGTTCGATTTCCGGATCCTGGAAATCCATCTTGATGCCGACAGAGCAATAAAACAAAATAGAAAGAGAAAGTATGAATAGTGGTTTTTAATAATCTCTAAATGATCTTTTTTGAAATTACTATCAGTTTTAGTTGTTGAGATCCCTCTCTCTGAAAAAATGGCTGTTAACACATTAATATATTTAAAATTAAAATCAGGATCACTATTTATAAGTATATTTAAATGAAAATCAGACTGCATCGGATATTTGTCCGAGTATTTATATTTATCAAATACGGATCGCGGATAGAAAATAGCCTGATGACAAATATTTCTTAGCATCCGTTTTAGTCTTCCGAATTTTCCATTATAAATTTTGTTTGATACCGGGAAATAGACATTGCAATAATAAACAGTACTTTGTGATTTCAATTTACCAATCAGGTGTTGCCAGCTGCTGATAAGTATGTCATCAGAACCAACAAAAAAGAAATAATCTCCATGAGCAATTTTTATACCTTTGTTCATTGCATCATATACTCCCTGATCTTTTTCAATAACAAGCTGATCAATATTCTTTTTATACTTATTAATGATTTCTATTGTACCATCAGAAGATTCCCCGTCAATTATAATGAGCTCAGTATTAGGATAATCAATATTGATAATGCTAAGAATGGTTTGTTCAATTGTCTTCCTGCTGTTTAATGAAACCAATATAATGCTTATCAAAGGAACTTGTGCTTCAGTCATTACTAAATTCGGTTTCTCCTTTTGCTCTATCATTTATAGTTTACTTTAACCAGAAGTCATCCTAAACTTATTAATGATCTTTCCTGCGATGGATCTACAATGAAATAGAATCTCAGTTATGTGATATTTAAGACTATTTCTTTCAGCGAGCAACCTGTCATTATAAATATGGAAATATGGAGTAAGTGTCCCTCCAAAGCCTCTTATATAGTTTTCAATTCGCTCAATGTCTGATCCACCGAAATTAAAATATTCTGTCTTATCAATAAAATACTTTACAGCCTCCCAAATTCCCAGAGTATTGCCACCGAGATCCCTCAGTGATGCATCACTTCCACTAATAAGATTGTAGGCAGATCTTTTGTTGTAGGCAATGTATCTGACTGAGTGCACCTTTTCATTATCCACTGCTTTCATGATCAGACGATTACCTTGATTCTTAATTGTATCATCCAAGTACTTGAAATCATTGTAAGGAATCCAAAAATTCAAACCCTGCCTTTCATAGGTCATTAATACGAATCTGTATACAAGATTGAGATCATCTGATATTTCAATCTTTATTCCATTTTTACCTGCCCTTTTTATTGCCTTTTGCTTAGAAGTATCCAGTTGGCTCCACAATTCAGGTACAGTTTTATGCTTATAATCAATAATATATGTATATCTGGTAGTTTGACTAAGTCCCTTCCAGCGAAACGGAAGCCAGTCAGTGAAATTATGATGCATGCACATCTGGACAAATTCTTTCAACGAAAAATTTTCCAGCAGAGCTGATAACCACTTTCTCTCTTTAGACACCTGTTTATGAATGGAAACACTTCCATTATTTCTGTAAAGAACACCAAGAGTGCGCGTTAGTGGCGGAATGTTTATCCTGTTGTCGGAATCATAAGCTAATGGCATCCCTGCAACAATTTCTTCATTTTCCTTAATTACACATATTTTAAAATTATTTTTTGTTATTGCTTCCAGCCACCATGTGTAACAAAAAACGTCACCCTGGGGTGAAATATTGACAAAATCATTCCACTGCTTATATTGCTCTGGTTTTAATATTTCAACATACATGTAATTTCATGTCCGGAATTAATACTCTTGTAAATATTTGGATTTAAGTTTTAGACAATGCCTCAGTTTCCTGAAACCATTGCTCCTGTATATGGTCGATGCACTCTTACCGGTAGTTTCGTAAAATAGAAAATCAATAATATTATGCAGATCGAATGGTTTATGCCTTAAAATATCCAGCATCATTTCCCTTCCTTCAATTTTTTCTCCAAGGCTATAGGATAAATCGGCAACCAATTTATAATGAGCATTATACAATCGGGGATATTTAACAAGAAAATTGTTGTGCTTTTTCAGTATTTTCTTACGCATCTCCAAACGCTCCGGATTGTTTTTTCTACTTGTAAGCTGCGATGAATCATGCTGATGTATCTTAACAAGCGCAGCAGGTATTGTAATAAAATCATACAGACTTGCTAATCTGAATAGAAAATCTGCATCATGTCCCATGGTGAAAGATTCGTCATACAGACCAATTTTGTCTATGCACTCCTTACGCACACAAAGGCCGTAGCCATTCCCGATAGTTGTGGCTTCTATAAGTCCTTCTTCTAATGAATTAAAACCAGAGGGCCATATCTTGGTATGCATTTTCTTCTCTTCTCCATCAATATCCATAATCATAATTATACCTGTCCATAAAAAGCCAATTCTGGATTCAGCTGTTGAAAAATATTGGAATACGTTTTCAAGAAGTGTCGAAAGATATTCATCATCATCATCAAGGAACATAATAAATTTCCCATTCGCTAATTCCATTCCTGTATTATATGCCCCCGCGGCACCCCTCCGGAATGTATGCTGGTGGAAAATAATCTTCTCATCGATGAATTTATCAACTATTTTTCTTGTATCAGGATCATTCGCATCATCAATTATTATGTGCTCATAATCACTGAAGGTCTGACTTTTAACACTGCTAATTGCCCTTTTTAATAATTCAGGCCTTCTATATGTCGGAGTAATTATAGAAAATTCTGGT
>CAYOSZ010000340.1:0-3281 GCA_964406715.1 uncultured Ignavibacteria bacterium
GATGGCCCAGGGCCGGTTTCTCTCGCAGCAATTCGTCTCGGATACCTCCGCCAGCGTGGTGGTCAACCAGGCTGCTGTTCGGGCCATGGGGATGGAATCACCGCTGGGAAAAGAGGTCCTGGGTTCGACCATCGTGGGAGTGGTGAAGGATTTTCACTTCAGTTCGCTTCATTCCGAAATCAAACCACTGGCCATTCAGCACCAGCCCGACATGTTTCGGTATCTTCTGGTGAAGATGAAGCCGGGCGATATGTCCACTTTCATCGGTTCGGTGGCAGCCACGTGGGGCAAGGTGGTTCCCGGAGCACCCTTCGACTATCAGTTTTTGGATGAGAACATAGACCGGATGTACAGAACCGACCAACGGGTGGGGAAGATAGTAAGCTCATTCACCATTCTGGCGCTGTTCATCGCCTGTTTGGGTCTTTTCGGCATGGCATCCTTTACGGCCGAGCAGCGCACCAAAGAGATCGGGATCCGCAAGGTGCTGGGCGCCACCGTTCCTGAGATCACATTTTCTTTGGTAAGGGAATTCAGCAAATGGGTGCTGGTGGCCAACCTGATTGCCTGGCCTTTGGCCTATCTCACCATGAATCGGATACTCCAGACGTACGCCTACCGGATCAGCCTGGATGTTTGGATTTTCCTGTCGGCTGGTGCGGCAGCGTTGATTCTTGCGGTCGCGACCGTAAGCTACCAGTCGATAAGAGCAGCACTGACAAATCCGGTGGAGTCATTGAGGTACGAATGAAACGGAGTGTGCTGTGCTGAAGCATTACCTCAAAATCGCAGTTCGAAATCTGATAAGACACAAAAGCTACTCGTTCATCAATATCGTGGGGCTGGCAATCGGCCTGGGGATGGGCATGGTCTCTTTGTCCTATGTGGTTCGTGAGCTAAGCTGGGAAGATTGTCACCAGAACCGTGATCGTATTTACCGGGTCGAGATGCGATATCAGCACGCCGATACGGCCTGGTCCAGCGCCCGGGTTATGGCTCCGCTGGGTGATGCCATTGCAGAAGAGATACCCGGGGTCGAACGCGTGGCCGTGTTCCGTCACGAAAGCGATGTCTCTTTGCAGGTGAATCACAAGAACTATCGGGCGGGCAACCTGATTTTTGCCAAGCCTGAGTTTTTGGAGGTGTTCACATTTCCCCTTAAGACAGGTGATCCGCTGACATGTCTTAGAGATCCGAAATCGGTCCTGGTTACGGACTCGATTGCCCAAACGTATTTCCCCCATCAAGACCCGATCGGAAAGACGATTGGTTTGATCGATCAGACCGAGTATACCATTACGGGAATTCTGGAGAATCTGCCCCCCCTGACACAACTGCACTGCGATTTCGTCGCCTCCTATGCGACTTTGAGAACCGCCGGAGCTAATCCGGATTCATGGACGGGTGACTTTATGGATTTGACTTATCTGCTGCTGGATGAGACGGCCGATCCCGAATTGGTGGAGGCTCAAGTTGCAGAGGTTCTTTCCAGACACGTGACTGAAGATATGTCAGGGCGGCATACGTTTTCTCTGAAGCCGCTTGAGGACATCTATTTCAGTACTTACTATTCGGGCAACCGGGGTGAGATCTGGCCTGGGGGCGAATATGACGTCATGATTATAATTATCTGCATCGGCTTATTCATTCTGCTTCAGGCAATGATTAATTTTATCAGTCTTTCAACAGCGAGAGCGGTTGATCGAATGAAGGAAGTGGGAGTTCGCAAGACATTTGGAGCCGCACGATCCCGACTGGCGGTACAGTTTCTGGGCGAATCTATAACCTTTAGCTTTGCGGCCACGATTGTTGGTCTGTTTTTTTACGATGTCTTCAGAAAAGGCTACACAACGATCACACCTGACAAATATGAGTTGTTAAATTTATACAGCGAGCCCGGCACTTTTCTATTTATAGTACTGTTGGCTGTTCTTGTAGGAATCTTAGCGGGGCTTTATCCTGCACTATATCTTTCCCGATTTAAGCCAATTTCAGTCATGAAGGACGGAACGACAATAGGCACTTCTCGATCTTTTGTGAGAAAATCTCTGGTGGCGTTCCAATTCACGCTGGCCATTTTCTTCATTACCGTTAGCCTGGGACTTTATAATCAACTGAATTTCCTCACACAGTATAACCTGGGGTTCGAACGCGAGAATATTATGGTCCTGCGGTTCTACGGCGACGATGCGAGCGCCGAAGATTGTGCCCTGGCCAAGAACGAGATACTGGCTCGAAGGGATGTTCTTGGTGCGGCCCGCAGCGATGGAGTTTTGGGCGGCAGGTTTTGGTCAGAACGATACTATACCAGTCCGGATCACGATGAATTGGATTATAAAGCCGCCAAGAAATATACGGTCGATTACGATTTTCTCTCAGTGTATGGAATTGATGTAGTCAAAGGGAGGGGGTTTTCTCCGGATAGGCCCGAAGATATTGATCACTGCATACTCATCAATGAATCCATGATGAAGGAACTGGAGCTGAGCAATCCGATCGGTCATACGCTGTACACCGATTCAGCATCCTGGGAGATAATAGGTGTGGTCAGGGACTTCCAGGGCACAGCCCTCGATTGGAGCTACCGATCGATGTCGGTTATAACTCTCAACCCAGATACCTGCCGAGTGCTGTGTGTAAGACTGAGATCTGAGGATATAAGCGGATCAGTCGCGGCGATTGGAACGACCTGGGAGCAGATTTTCGGCGACCGTGAGTTTAGCTACTCGTTTCTCGACGACGACATTCGTGCCCAATATTCAAAACTTGATTCCATTATCAGCTTGTTTGGTTTCCTTTCCGCCTTATCAATCACTATTGCATGTCTGGGCATATTCGGACTGGTCTCGTTCACAGTAGAACGCAAGACAAAGGAGATGGCTATTCGAAAAGTATTAGGCGCGTCTGCAGCAGCGATATTGAAGATTCTCACCAAGGAGTTTGTGATTCTCGTTACTCTGGCCAATATAATCGCCTGTCCGTTGGCCTACTTGATGATGAGCTGGTCGATAGAGGAATATCCTTTCCGGGCCAGTTTTGGTGTTGGAACCTATATTACTGGTGGACTACTTACGATACTGTTAGCATTAGCCACATCCGGTTATCATGTGATGAAAGCGGCTCGAGCCAATCCGGTGGATACGTTGAGATATGAGTGAACAGAGTCTTAAGGAACAAGGCTTCAACCAGCCAGAGACCAGAAACGGAGTCCCTCCCATGATAAAAACGAGCAACATCACCAAATGGTATCCCTCCGGCTTCGGCAAGGTTTTCGTGCTGCG
>CAYOSZ010000341.1:0-3277 GCA_964406715.1 uncultured Ignavibacteria bacterium
CCAACAGCTTCCCCATCCTAAGTCTCTGGCTGCTAACAGGATATTCTGAGTTGCCGCAGCCCCATCCTCTTTCCAGTATTCATGCGATTCATCTAAAACAACTGCAATTATGGCAGATGTTCCGTCAAATTTACCGTCTTCAAATGTACCATATTTCCTTCCGGAATGAAAACGGGGTAGAATTACCTTCACCGTAACCTTGTCGGTTACCACGATGAAATCCCAGCGTTGTTCATTCATCCCTGATGGGGCAAGTCTCCCGGCATCCACGATCTTTTCCAAGTCGCTTTTCGGAATCTTCTTGCCGGTGAAAGTTCGTATCGTTCTTCTTTTCTGAATGACTTCAAAGAGATCCATGGGCTTTCCCCTTCTGGTATTTTGATTTCAAAAACATCGAGTCGGACCCGTGTGTTTTAGTGATCGTCTTTTTTCAAACCAATGATCCGGAGCAAACTCTCGAAATATACAAATAATTCATCTCTTGTAAAGAATCTTTTTGGTTTCATCCGTCTGTATAAATGTAAAGCAACTTTTCTTTCCCCACTTAAGGATGCTCTGGCTGCAGACGATAATCAGATTATTAATCTAAGGAGAGAATCCATCTGGTAGAGTAACTTTCAAAAGGAGGGCATCCATGAACGGCGCCATGTTTAACAGTCTGGCTCGTTTCATTGACAAAAACTATCCTCAGGTTTCCTTTACCGAACTGTGTCAAAAAGCATCTTTGAGAACCAACGTGTTCGCTGAGTTGACCTGGTACCCGGATAACGATCTGCCGAACATGATGAAGATATTGGGCGAGCAGACGGAAACAGATCTTTCAACACTATGGCGTGAACTTGGACGTGAGACTTTCTCTTATTTTACGGACATCTTCGGCGATTACATGAATGGAATCAAAGGCTTCAGTGATCTGATCACTGCCGTAAACAAGATTCACCACGATATAAAAAGCGACGGTCTGGGTTTGCCTCCCCGCCTGGAATTCAGGAAAGCCCAGCCTGATCATTTCGAGATCAGATATTCCTCCGACCGAAACTTAAATGATTTCTTTCTGGGAATGTTGGAGGGAGCAAGCAAATATTTCCAGTCGGAGGTGAAAATTCTCGGAAGGAAGGAACGAGGAAGACTGGTTGTCACCATCAACGTTAAAAAGCGGGAGATGATAACAGTTTAAGCCCGGACATTTGATAGGTAAACTTTCTTCCTGAAGATCAGCTTGCGGGGGCTGTAAATTAAGTCCATATTACGATGGCTGGATAGAAGCACACAGGCGAATCCTGAAGGGTTCGCCCTTTTATTTTCGCACCTGGAGAATACTAAACCTCGTAAGTCAGGTGGCCTGCGCACCTGACAGACGTATAGTGTCAATACCATGGGGATCCTGACCTACAACCCATAACTCACCCGTGTTCGCCTGTTAATTTTCGCCTCTAAGGAAAAAAACTATTCGCTTCAGTAAGAAAAATCATTTCCCGATACAAAATTCCGAAAATATCTTGTTCAGAATATCGTCGGTCACTGTCTTCCCTACCACCTCTCCGATGGCATCCAGGGCAGCTTTCAAATCCAGCGCCACAAACTCCGGACTCATTTTATTCTTTAAGCTCTTTTTTGCCAACGACAAGCTCACTTTTGCTCTGGTCAACGCATCTTTATGTCTTAAACTGGAAAGTAGCACTCCTTGAGTTTGATCTCTGTGTCGACGGGTTGAGCTTGATGCGACGATCTCCTTCAGTCTTTCCAACCCGTCTCCTGTCAGAGCTGATACCTTAACAACATCTCGACGACAATTATCGTCTTCGACAGAACCGTCTTTTAGTGCTTGCTCATTTTTCGCGATCAAATTCGGCGAAGCCACGTCAATTTTGTTTAAGACCAGAAGATATTTGCTGTGACCTACCTGTCTTTTCAGCTCCAGATCCTCCTCATCTATCTCCGATGAGGTATCGATAATCAGAAGGAGCAGATCTGCCTCGCTCATCTCGATCTTGGTTCTTTTGATTCCCTCCAGCTCGATGGTATCTTCGGAGATGCGATATCCTGCCGTATCCACCAATCTGACCGGGATTCCTCTGAAATTGGCAAACTCGGAGATGACGTCTCTGGTGGTTCCGGGGATGGGAGTAACGATAGCCCGGTCCTCCTTCAGGAGGGCATTGAGCAGGCTGGATTTGCCCACGTTGGTCTTGCCCACGATGACCACGTTAAGCCCTTCTTTCAGAATCTTCCCTTCATCGTACGTAGCAAGTAGAATTCCCAGGTCTTTTTCGATGGACTCAATCTCTTTGACGATTTGATCTCTGTTGATAGACTCCACATCCTCGTCGGAAAAATCTATCTCCACCTCCAGCCTGGCTAAAATGTCAACCAATCTGTCCCGATAATCGTTGATCTTCTCCGAAAGATTCCCTTTCAGATGTTTCAATGCCAATTTGAGCCCCAGATCGGTCTTTGCCCGAATCACCTCCGCCACCGCCTCTGCCTGGGAGAGATCGATTCTGCCATTGATGAACGCTCGCAAGGTGAATTCTCCCGGCTCTGCCAGGCGGGCACCGAATTTCAATGCCTGCTCCAACACTCTGGTCAATACTAATTGTCCCCCGTGACAGCTAATCTCTACCAAATCTTCAGCTGTGTAGCTTTTCGGAGCGATGAAAAGAGTAAGAAGAACCACGTCGATGACCTCACCCGTCTCGGAGTCGACTATCTCACCGTAATTGACCCGGTGAGAGGGAAGCTGACTGATCGGCTTTTCGCCTTTAAACATCCTTTCAGCAATTTTTATCGAATCCTTGCCGGAGATACGGACGATCCCTATCCCTCCCTCGCCCAAGGGAGTGGAAATGGCGGTAATGGTGTCTTCAAGCGGTGAGGTGGTAATTTCCTTTCCGTTCTGCATGCAGGAAATATACTTGTTTTAACGTTTAATGTAAAGAGGTGAAGAAGAAAACAAAAGAGGGCGGGATGAATTCCCGCCCCTATAAGTAAGTGGTTTATCCAATTCATAGGACAGGGCATTTGGCCCTCCCGACGGTTTGACAAACAATCAATCTGGACGGTGGGATGGATTACCGCTTCTATGTGAGCTGAGTCCTAGTTTCATCCAGGCTGGGGCCAATAATCCAGTTCTTACAATTTCTTTGAAACTCTGTGAATCTTCTCAGAGGTCACTATAATGTCAACTCTGGCGTCGTGCTTAACGTGCGGAACAGACTCAACCAATTGCAGGGGATGAATGGTGGTTACAACGGGGATTTCACCAAACTCGTCTTTA
>CAYOSZ010000342.1:0-3273 GCA_964406715.1 uncultured Ignavibacteria bacterium
CCACTCCCTGTATTCTTTCAACATCTCCTGCATCCTCTCCCTGGCTCTGAAGAGCCGGGACATCACTGTTCCTACAGATATTTTGAGGGTTCTGGCAATCTCCTCGTAGCTTAAATCCTCATATATCCTCAATATCAGCACCGCCTTGAATTTGGGCGGCAGCGAATCCAGAGCTCTCTCTATCTTGTTCTCCATCTCCTTCAAAGCAAAACGATCCGAAGGATCCGCTCCTTTTGCCTCCTTCTCTAACGGACTTGTCTCTTCCTGGAATTGGCTTTCCGGTATTACGAATTTCTGCCGCTTCAGGAAATTTATGCTCAGGTTCATACATATCCGGTATAACCAGGTATAAAAGCTATACCCCCTCTTGAACGATTTGATGGCGGAATAGGCATTGATGAAAGTCTCCTGGGCTATGTCATCTGCTGAGTCGTGGTTTTTAACCATGCGACAAGCCAAAAAGTATACCTTTCTCTGGTAACGTCTTACCAGTTTATCGAAAGAACGCAGGTCACCTGCCTGAGCCTTCAAGATCAGCTCATCGTCATCCTGTTGATTGAAAGGCGCTGGCCCCTCAATTTTGTTCATCGACGTTACCGCCTGATAGAATACAATCTTTGTGAAGAATTATTCCAAAATATTCCGGTTTTGCAACAAAAAAAGAATTGTACTTGCTTTTCACCTCAGACCTTTCCTTCTCCATTTTTTAAGGAGGAGGACAAGGGGTGGGGTTTTTGAATTCACAGGTGGCACAAATTGTATGTCAAGAGTTCCAGAAGAACCTTATCCGGCATGAGATTGGATTTTAGATCTACGTCGGCTTGGTATAAAAGGATCAATCCTTTTTCCAGTTGTTCTAAGTTGAAATTCCGTGCCTGCTTCTGACATTTGGACACCAGAAACGGCGGCAATTTGAGAAGGGACGCCAAAGACTTACCGGAGCCGGGTGAGAACTCCCTGGTTAGAATGAGCCTTTCTAAATGTCCGGTCAGCCAGAACATGATTCCTCCGGGTTTCTCACCGGTTAAGATCAGGCTGCTTAGGATCAAAAGCGATTTCTCGGTGTCTCTTTCCCCGATGGAATCCATCAGCTGAAAGACGGTGTGAGTTCGGGACAGACCTACCACGGCTTCCACATCGGAAGAGGTAATCACGTCGTTTTCTCCAACGTAGATCAGCAACTTATCGATCTGAGCGGCTAATTCCGCCAGGCTGTTTCCCACGAAGTTCTGCAATATCCGCACGGTATTGCCATCGATTTTTTTATCTCCTTCTTTCAGCCTGTTTGTGATCCAGCTTGCAGCCTGATTTTCCCACAATTTGGGGAATTCAACCGAGGTGGCGACTTTCTCGAGGCTTTTGTAGAATTTTGTAGGAGGAGAAATCTTGGGTGAAAGTAATATCAAGCAGACGGAGTCTGGGATTTTCGGCAAAAAGGACAGAAGCACGTCCTTGGAAAAGGCGGACAGCTTGTGCAGGTCAAACACCACCACCACCCGCCTTTTTGCATTCACCGGAGAGATGGAAGCGCAATTGATTATTAAGTCTGTGCTGGTCTCGGCTCCGTACAAAAGGTTTAAGTTGAAACTTTTCAAATCGTCGGGCACCAGAATGGAAACGATCTTCTTCCAGGCTTCCTCCTTCAGAAAATCCTCGTCTCCGTGAAAGTGATACAGCGGCTCCAGCCTTTCCTCCGGGTCCTTTGAGACGGCTCTAAGAGTAGATTGAAACTGAGAATATGTAAGTTTCTTTTCCACGGTTTTCTTGGTCCGGGCTGGTTCTGCAAGACGATAAGTCTTGGTTGCTCACACAGATAGATATTCTCTTCTGCTCCTAACTTAGCAAGCGTCAGAATTCAAATTAGCTAATCATCCCATGGTTGTCAATAAAAAAGAGCCTCCTGGGGACGTTGGAGGCTCTCTTTGGCAGAAGGGTTCACCCTGAAGGGTTCACCCTGAAGGGGATGAAGGAGGATTTTTTATCTCATAGGAAGCTCGTTTTGAGCCGGATTTTCCTTTTCAGGAATCCAGTTCAAACTATATGGAATTTTCTTTTTGTAAACCAAAGCCATATTTCGATAGGGTTCTAAGTCCTTGTTGCAGACCATCTGCAGATTTACCTGGTTAACTACCACAAAGCTGTCGCCAAAGATCTCCACGGTCTTGTTTTGAAACAGATGCGGGTTGATCTCGACGAACTCCAACAGTGCCAGGAGGCTGGCATACTCACATTCGACCGGAGTGCCCTTAAATTGAGCCCGGAAGATTATTCCAATATCTGGAATGGAAAATGAAACCACTCCGGAATGAACATCCTTGCGACTTTCATCTTTTGTCGTCCCGTAGAAAAAGCATTGCATCGAATCCTCCTTATCAATCTTTCGATAACCTAACCTCCTTATTGTTTCAGCCTTAAGAAAAGCAAAATGTATGCCGCTGAAATCGGGCAGCTTCGCGGGCAGGGAAGGGTATAGGGGGAGGGAAGTACACAATATCCCCTCCATAACCTCAAAGTGGAAATCGATTGGAATTCAACGAGATACTGATTTTGGCTCAAGCCAACCTTTGCGGTGTTTTCAGTTGTCGAGGAATCGGTAAACAGATGGAACGTTATGATGGTTGAAGCCCTATGCAAGCTGCTTCATACATAATGCAACCCCATACATAGGAAAAACCAGGGATTGAATACCGGGATTAGAGGTTTTTCGTCGCTTGAGGGACTCTCAAAGCTTGTTTGCTGGTCACAATTTCCTTTGTTAGGTTTTCGGAACAATGCAGAGATTTTACTGCAGAAGCACAAATAAGAAGGGTGGAGCTTTTAACTCCACCCTCAAAAGAGCAAATCCAGTGGTTTGTATCTGTCCGGCGAATCAGCTTCCCGCTGATTCAATCCGAACTTATAACATCCAGCGAACAGGCTTCGACTACTTCTCACCCCCCATGCAATCCTGAGCTTTCTTGTAAGCCTGTTTGGCTTTTTCTCCTATGTCCTTCTTCGCATAAATGAATGCCAGTTGCTGCCAGGCTCTGCAGTTGGTGCTGTCCTTTTCAACTACCGTTTCCAGTATAACCATGGCCTGATCATAATTCTCCTGCTTTAGGTAAAGCTGGGCAAGATGACCCTGGGCTTCCAGATCTGTAGAGTCAAGTTCCGATACCTTCTCAAAAGCAACTTGAGCGGAAACGACAAGATCGTCTTTCTTCTGGTTTAATTCTTGAATTCGTGCGCATGACTTTTCGTCTTTGAGATATACACCGGATTCATCCTTCAAGG
>CAYOSZ010000343.1:0-3265 GCA_964406715.1 uncultured Ignavibacteria bacterium
ATAATCCACGTTCCACAGATTCTTACCATCCCAGGCCAGCCCACGGGCATAGGCATCCGGAGCATCAAAGGACACAATCACGTCTCCCCTGTCCGGAGTGATCATGTAGATCATGTCGGCAATGCGATCCGTAACCCATAAATACTTTCCGTCATAAGCTAACCCACACGGATAGCGGGAGGGTGAGGGAATGGTATTGATGGTGGTTCCGTCCTCGGTGCTTATCTGATGAATCTTATTCTCCCTGTCATCCGAAATCCACAGGTATTCCCCATCCCAGGTTAATCCCTCCGGACGGTCGGTGGGAGCCCATACGGTCTTAAGGGTGATGCCTGTCTTGGGATCGATCTGATAGATGAAATAGTCCTCCTCCCAGGCATCTACACACCACAGATATTTACCATCCCATGCCAGACCCAACGGTCGGTAGCCAGGGGAGGGAAGTGAATCCACCACCTTACCATCTTCCGGATCGATCTTGTAGATCATGTCCGTCTTGCGATCGCTGTTCCACAGATATTTGCCATCGAAAGTCAAGCCGGCGGGGCAGAAGCCCGGAGAGGCAAATGATTTCTCAACATCACCGGTGACGGCAAAAAGCGGTGAAGTCACACCAAGCATCATACATCCTAAAATAAAGCAGCCCAGAATGAAAACCTTTACTCGTTTCATGGATTACCTCCTTCTTTTATGAGTCAAAGAAAGCCCTCCCCCCCTGGAATTTTCCTGCCCACGAAATAAAGAGGGGAACAAAAGGGGGTAAGGTTAATTCCAACTTGTCTTACCTTTACTCCTTAATATAATATATCCGCCAACCTTTTTCTTTCTTGTAGAGTCTCGCCTTGGTATACTCCGTTATTCCTGTTTTCTGATCCACAAAGGTCACCTCCACTAAAGCCTGGTCCCCTTCGATCTCCTCCTTGTTCACCACGATCATCTTATTCTGCCATCTTAAGCGGGTGCCACCGCTGCCCAAAAAGTTGTTCAACAATTGCTCTCTGATCTGGGGAAAAACCGCTGCCCTTTGTGAGTCGGGGAACTCTTTGAGTTTTTCCTGCGTGAATCTGTCCAGATCCAGAAATCTCTCGATGGTGGCGGTATCGGCTTTGTTCACCGCCTCCATGAAATCCATAACCACCACTCTGGGACTGGGGGTTTTACTGCAATGATGAGCGAAAAAACAAATCAGAACGAAAAGACAGAGGAAAATTTTTTTAAGCATCTTGCTCCCTTTTGGATGGTTGAAGCCCTTCTTCTTATCACAGAAGAAAAATACTCCGGTCATGTTAAATGTCAACAGAATTTTATGGAGGCTTAATCTCTTGAGGCTGAATGGAAATGAATGCAGATAATGTGGCTACTAACCGGTGGTTTTGAAGAAAGCTAGCTTCAAATATGAAATTCCACCACATGCCCATCCTTGAGAATGAAATCCTTTTGCACCATCTGTCCGTCAAATACCCCTTCACCCCAAACCCGGGCATATTTCAATCCCCTGGCAAAATCCTTGTGAATTTCTTTTGCGGCATCCATAAGCGTGCTGCCTATCCTTAAGATCACCGGATCATCAAAATCCGCCTTCTTCCCCGGAGTTTTCGTGTACACCCTCAGGATCTGCAGACAGTCGAAGATGTATCGTTTAAATTCCTCCACGTTTGTTTTCTCTTCGGCGGAGAGATGAAAGATGGGAAGACTTTGCTCGTATGATTCCTTAAGAATCTTGAGGTTTTTTTCAAACAGCGGAGAATCACTCTTGTTGCCCAGAATTATGGTCTTCTTGTGAGCGATCCCATCCAGAGGATTGACTTCTCCCTCCTCGGATTCCAGAAGTATCTTGTACCCCTCCAGCTTTTTGAAAACCGCCTGCGTCTCCTCCAGCATGTTCTCCGATCCCAAATCTGCCACCAGCAGCACCATATCACAGTTGCGGACGATTCCCGCCAGCCAGGGCTCCATGAATTCCGTGCCGATGGGGGGGGTGTCCACCAGTTGAATCTGAATGTTCTCGAAAAACATCATTCCGCACAGCGGCTTGACGGTGGTATATGGGTAGGCGGCAACCTCAGGGGTGGCATTGGTCAAGGAAGCCAGGATTTGAGACTTGCCGGCATTGGCCGAACCTATCAAAACCAACTGGGCCGCCCCCTCCTTATCCACAAAGAACTGGTCACCTCTTCTGGTAGATTTTTTTTTCTGCTGGATTTCCTTCTTGAGTTTGGAGATTTTGGCTTTTATGTCCGCCTGCAGTTTGTCCGTGCCCTTGTGTTTGGGCATGATGGCAAACATCTCATGCAGGATTTTGAGCTTCTCCTGTAAGTCCTTTGCCTGTCTGTATCTCTTCTCAGCTTCGTAATATTGTGGTGGTAAATTGGCTGGCATGCAAGTCACTTCCCCCGGTTTGAGCAGAAGTATAAACTCTACCTCAGGTGAGAATCCAAAGTTACGTGTTTATCTGACCCTAAAACTTGCCTTTAAGAAAACGCTCCTGCTGAACTAAAGTTTTCAGGTGATCCTTCTCCCATTCGGTCAGGAAATTGAAAAGCGATTTCACATCCCGATTCTTGCTTCTTTTTGCGTGCTTGGAGTAAAACTCCGTGGAATTTCTCTCCAAAAGCTGTCCTATCCTCAAAACGGACAGCTCGAAATGATCTTCCTTCAGCTTTCTTTTGAATTCAACCGAGAAGATGGGGCTTTTGGATTTCACGGTTGATTTCTTGGCGTGCCCTTTCCGTTTGAATTTGAATTTGGTCTCATCCTTTATGGCCTGATGTAATCCCTCCAACACGCTTTTATGATCCAGCTCGTCTTGAGCCAACGAGCGAAATACCGCCTTACCCTTGGGATCTTTGGTTCTCTCTGATGCTGTCTGGTAGAAATGATACCCGTCATTCTCGACTCTTATCGCCTCTTTCAATACCTTCAGTAATTGAGACGGTTTTTCCAGCATGTCCTTTTCCTTTTTCGTTTAATCTCATTGGATTTCGACCAAAGACCTGGGTGTAGCAAACAGCTATAGATTAGAACGGATAGAACCTCGCTTCGGTCCAGTAATCCTCCTGCAGATATTTCTGCTGGTTCACCAAAGCCCTCATGTGTTCACCCTCCCAATCTGCCAGGTAGTTGAAAAGCATCTTGATGTCCTCCTCTTCGGTCTCCTGAGCTGATTTCTTGTAGAAATCTATGGAATTCTTCTCCAGGAGAATGCCGATGGAAAGCGCGGTCATCTCGAAACCACCTTGATTTAGCCTCTGTTTGAATTCCTTCG
>CAYOSZ010000344.1:0-3244 GCA_964406715.1 uncultured Ignavibacteria bacterium
GTCGACGTCCCGTGTGACCGGACCGAGCCCACACACAACGCTGGTTGAACCCGATACCAGGCCTGCAACCGAGGGGTAGAGAGAGGATTCGGTGGCAAAGGGTATCTCCCATTTTTCCGCCACCTCTCTCAGCGACCTGACCAGCTGCTGGTTTACCTTTCGTTTTTTCATGGGGGGACGATCGGAGATAAGCTCGAGATTCCAGCCGTACGGTTCGGTGGAAAGAATGCTGCGGATATTCTGCTCAACGGCATCCGCCCTTCGCCCATCCAAAAAGCTCACCAGCAAGACCGCAATAATGCGATGGGGGAGAAGTTGGGGAAACGCTTCCGTTTTGAATTGAGAGACCGCCACGGCAACACGATGCTCCCTGGAGGAAAGCCTGGCCATCTCGTCGAGCTTGTAATATGACCATCGCAAGACTTCACGTCTTTTGTAAGCTTTTCCCAGCCGGCGGGGACTGTCTTCTATGATCAAACGATATTTCCTCCAGCCGCGACGCTGCGTGATTACCCGGTTTTCTAAGGTTCCAGGACGCAGGATCAGCACTTGTCTGGCCTGGGATGCAGCTTTTCTGACGAACTCCCGGCTGTACCGGCATTCTTGGCCCTCATCGGTGTAAAAAAGCACGCCCAGCGGTATATTACGAAGTATACGCACACTTCTCAAAGCTCTGAGCGTAAACTCAAGCATGACCAGAGGAGCCCTGGATACCCCGATTCCTTCACCATACAGCCATTCCGGATCACGTCTAAAGCCATGACCCGGAGAAGTCTCGTCTAAGGGGACGTCCAGATGTGAAATCAGCAGGGTTCCATCCTTAAGGCCTCTGCGGCTCTCCCAGGTCCAGACCGACCGTTCGTCTGTAAATTCGCTTGCCGGTCGGAGCTTCAGCTCGGTCGTCAGAGCATCGACCCTCTTGTGCATCTCCCGGAGTCCGGTGGGGTGGGAGGTGCGGCTTGAGACGGAAACCCACTCCCGCAGGCGTTTCTCGATCCGATCCCGATGTTCCACCAGGTATGAGAACACCGGCTGCCCCGGATCGCCCTTTGTGACGGATATCTGCGGAGGGCTGGGGGTACCAAAGTACCTGGCCGAGGCAACCTCGACCAGTCGGCATACCAGCGCTGAAAAATCCAGTCCGGCATGTTCGGCAGCCAGGGTATACGATCCGTGCTCACCCAGGCTGGGGAGGCTGTTAAGTTCCAGCACATAAAGGTTTCCATCTTTATCCAAACGCATGTCCACACGGGCACAATCCTGGCAACCCAGAACGTCAAAAGCCCGACGCGCCAGTTGTTCTGCAGTGGCCGTCAAATCCTTATCCAGGGGAGCCGGACACTTAAAGTTGATTTCCCGTCCGGACCGGCGAGTCTTGTCTTCATATGTATAAATTGGCGGTCCCTCAGAGCTGAATACCAGCTCCACCGGAGGCAGGGTTTCGGGTGGATTGTTGCCCAACAATCCCACGTTAATCTCTTGCCCCTCGATATATTGTTCAGCCAAAACCGGCTGCTGGTACGCTTGAAAAATGAAATCAGCGGCTTTGCGTAACTCTGCTTTATCGTTGACTATCTTCAAGCCGAATGATACGGCCTCATTCTTGGGCTTCACGATCAGTGGAAATGGCAAATCTGGAATTTCAAATCCGGGCGAGTCCAGTACGGCAAAGTTCGGTGTAGGGATGCCATGTTGCCGGAAGATCATCTTTGCCACAACCTTGTCCAATGCCAGAGAGTGAGCCAGCGGACCGGACCCGACGTACGGAATACCCACCATTTCCAGAATGCTTGGTACATGCGTATACCGAGCCTGTCCCTGGATGCCATAGGATACGTTGAACGCCATTCCCGGCCTTTCTCCCTTGAGAACCCTGGGCATGAACTCCTCCAGATGATCGATCAGATCCTTGCCACCCTCAAAGGAACGCACCACATGACCACCTTTTTTCAAGCCATCGGCTATGCGCCTTATGGTCTTGAGGCCGATGAGTTCCTTGTTTGGAATACCGAACAGATTGATGACCTTGTCGCTGCCCCGGTTATAAACAATGGCAATCTTCATTTATCATCCTCCCGCGAATTAGGGCATAGGAAGACTTAGATTCTGAGAAACCAATTCATACCCCTGATCATGACCGTGCAGGTTACAAGTCCTCCTGCCCAGATAAAACTACTCAACGCGCTGTCGGCTGTCAAGCAGTTTTGGTATCTTAAAGCCCGTGAATGTTGCGTCTTGACTTATGTGTGGAACTAACTTATTTTACCCGGTGAGCTAAAGATAAAGCGCCTGCTGTCGAGCCAGAACCGGTTGGTGCTTACGACTTTTTTAAGACTTCTTTGAGTACACAGAGATTGTGAATAGAAATTCTACTGATCTCGGAATCACACGGAGAGCTCTCAACGTCATCACCGACTACTGGGGGCATCTGCAGCTTTTCTCCAGGAATGCCCGGCTTTTTCTGATCGGCATCTTCTTTGTGGGCATTAACTGGGCGGTCTTCTGGGTTCTTCTTAATCTGTATTTCAAGGAACTTGGCTTTGCCGAAGATCTGATCGGGCAGGTACTTTCCTTCACCGCCTGGGGTATGGCCTTAGTGTCGGTTCCCGCAGCCTTGATCATTCCCAAAGTGTCGATCAAGAAGATTTTGATATTCTCCGTGATTTTAGCGTGTTTTTTCTACCTGCTCCAGGCAACCCTGGTGGTGCAAACCCAGCTGTTTGTGGCCAGCCTGCTTCTGGGAATGAGCGCAACCGTGGCCAGAGTGGCCGCAGCTCCCTTTATGATGCGAAACAGCACCCCCAAGGAGAGAACCTATCTTTTCAGCTTACACTTCGGCATCTACCTGGTTGCGGGAATCGTCGGCAGCCTGGGCGGAGGACAGCTTCCCGGGCTGTTTTCCAGCCTGGGTGTCTCCGGAGCCCTGTCCTTCCGATATGCTCTCTACATGTCGGTTGGGATGGGGCTTTTGTCCATAGTGCCGTTCCTGATGATAAAACAGAAGGAAAGATTTCAGGATCCGTCCCAGGCCGAACCAACCTGGAACAAAAAGATCTTGGCCGAGAGAGGTGCTTTGCTTTTCAAGCTCTGTTTTCCATACTTCATCGTGGGCATGGGCGCGGGATTCGTGATTCCCTTTTTGAACCTTTACTTTCGGGACAGGTTCGGCGTTCCGACCGGTACCATCGGGACCTACTTTGCCATTCAGCAGATCTCCATGCTGGGAGGCATCTTAAGCGGCCCG
>CAYOSZ010000345.1:0-3240 GCA_964406715.1 uncultured Ignavibacteria bacterium
ATAATTTTCTGGAAGAACTACTTCATCATCGTCTTTATTTTCTTCAACGTCATCGTCATCGTCATCATCTTTAACAGACGACCTATCACTTATTTTACCTTTCTTAGGTTCATAATCATCATTATCAGCGTCCTCATTAACATCATTATCGTTTGACTCATCTAAGAGTCCAGGAACAAGAGCTAATCTATCCCCTACTTTCTTCTCTAACTCTGAATCCAACGCCTTTTCTTTTGCTAATTCTGCTTTTTGTTGTTCAATATCCATCTTATTAACCTCGTTATAAAATTTATGAAGAGGGTAAGAGGAACTACACCGTTCCTGTTGCTCTTCGTTTTTTCTTTTGAGGTAACTTCTCAAACCCACGTGTTTTTATGTAACGTTCGTGCTGCTTGTAACTAGTAAGTATAGGTCTATTTTGAGAATCAAGCGGAACATCACTAAACAATTTCTTATGTTCTGCCACCTGTGCCGGACCCACCGCAAGGGCATCTGAATGTAATGGTCTGGCGTATTCTTTATCTCCTACGTTTGGGACATCTGCCTTAAAATCACGGCGCATATTCTGTCCGCAACACACAGGAATAGATTCATCCTTCATAGATTTAATAATCTCTTTAGGTTCTCCACACACTTCACAATAATAAGTATATAATGGCATTATTTTTTATTTCCAAATTTCTTTGCTATTTCAGCTGCATCACCAGGGCTTAACATACCCACTTGTTTCTGACTCCTTGCTCCGCCACCAATATCTTTAATAGTACGCTGAGCTTTCAACCAAGTATTATATGGTTGGGGTAACAACTTATCTTTTTTCATTTTTTCATAATACAACAAATACTTTACTTTCCATTTTAAATTTTTTGCCCAATTTCTAGCCATTTTTATCAAACACCTTTCCCAATCTTTTACGTGTTTTGGTTAATAAATCGGCGGTCTGTTCGAGTTTATTAGACTCTTTATTCATCTCTCCAAGCACAACCCTTAAAAATTTAGAATTTGCTTTTATTTCTTCGGCTTCTTTTAAAACTCTAACCGCGTTCTCTACTTCATATCTATCAAATCCACCTATCTTTTTTGGTTTACCACTCTCTAACACGCTCATTTTAAAATGCCTCCAAATTATTTCTGTTTTGTTGTGCTTCACCGGCAGTAGCCTGTGCGTTTTGATTGAATTCCTGTCCTGGTGTAAGAATAGATTTAGCCATCGGGAATCCTCCTTGCTGTTGTACCGCTCCAGAATTTAATGTTTGAGCTTTTCCAGGATTCATCTGCATCATAATAGATAATTTCTTCTGAAATTCAGGGTCCTCAAAAATATCTACTATAAAATCACTTATACCAAGTTCCTCGGCAGCATTTGTAATAAATTTTTGTAAATTAAATTGTATACCCATTTGCATACAAGACTGCGCCGCAATAACCACAGCAGGAGTTATATTAACACAAAATTCAGTTATAGTTTTTCTTCGCAACATTGGGTCCAATCTCTGCATTGACCTATGTTTTATAGTACAGGTCATTAAGGAAAGGCTACCGCGCCTTTGCTCTGGGGTCAACCACAACTGGACTTCTTTTCCACCTGTATCCCGTTTTATCATAGGTATATTAATAAGTGGGTCTGTATCAAGATACCACGCATGTTTTTCACTTACAGCGGCAGTTTCATCTTCTATTATATCACGGGAATCCTCTATAGAAACATTAGCATTACTTTGGAGTATTTGTTGGCCTGTAGCAGTCTTAGCATCTAATTTCATTCCAGCCATCTGGTCAGGGTTACCAGCTACATAATTATACCATACTTGTAATTGATTTAACATAGCAACATTATCAGCATTAGGGCCACCCAATGACTGTTTACTCACAGCATTAGGGTCATCAGTAGCAAACCAATCCTGGTCTTCAGAATCAATCGAATCTTGTGCCAAATCTGAATACATTGGCCTATAGAAAAATATATCTCGTTGTTTATCAACCTGTTTCATAAGTTTCTTAGCAACCCGATTAGTCATTTTGTGCATATCATACCAAATACTTGCCGGAGAAATTGGTAATGGATTATTTGGAACAGGTGGGGTCAAAGACAAAAAATTATATGGTCCTGTCTTTGGGCCATAAAAATCTTTTACACCTATAAACTCTCCAAACTTTACTATTCTTGGGTCTGGCATATATATTATTGCATTAGCATCTGGAACCCATACTTTAACCACTTCTACATAATCTTCTATATCGGCAACATCCATTACACTACTAACTTTGCTTAAATCTTCAACACGTTTATTTTTATTTACAGATTTATCTTCACATTTCGGCAATCTCATAATGAGTTCTTCATTTAAACCTTCTACCTCAAGTAATTTATTTCTACGAACCCGCGTCAAATGACCGAAAAATCCTGCTTCGTCTAAATTAGTACAAACAGGGTCCATAGTACAATTATCAAGGTCTATTAATTGAGTAAATATCATACCTGGGTCGAGGTCAACGTCATCTAATTCAATAATATTATCTGACGCCGCCAAGCCAGTTTCAAGCACACTAAGCCCAAACACCGCCCCTGTTATCCATCCACGCAAAATCTTTTTCATACGTAATTGTTTTTGCAATTTATCTAATGCCACACTCATCATGTAAGCATATTCTTTCATATCGAGTATGTCAGTAGTCATTTTATTAATAGGATTATTCATAACAAGATTAGGAATGTATGCTCGCAAAGTGGTAAATAATAAATTTATAGGAGAGCGCCCGGTAAGTCCAGCAATTTCTTGAAAATATTGACCAGCAAACTCTTTTATGAGGAACGCTCTAGAAGCACGGTAAGTTTTTAAACGGTTGAACCCGTGTTCTATTAATCTTTCAACTTTTATAGGATTAGCTTCTAATAACACAAGATTTCTCCATATTAAACAAAAGAGTATTTTTTCTGCCAACTATCCTTTTTCTTTTTCTTATCTTTAAACCGTTTAAATCTCCATGCAAAACTTCTCTGTGGGGGGTCGTTCTTTTTATCTCTCCTAATAGGATTCTTATCATCATCCAGTGTCAAAGCATCTGCTATTACTAAATCACCATGTAGTTTCCTAGCGGATTTACTTTCATATTGCAGATGCGATGGACCGCAACCTTCACCTGGATAATTAATATATAACTTAGCTTGTTCCAAGGCCTTTTTATCATGATTAATGTAGCCACCTTGTATTAACTTAGCATCATACAGTGCGAGTAACT
>CAYOSZ010000346.1:0-3230 GCA_964406715.1 uncultured Ignavibacteria bacterium
CAAATATTAACGTCTATCATTGAATATCAAGGAACTGGCTTTGATTATAAAACAAGATATATACCAAATGATAACGAAAATGATGTGTTTAATTACTGTAATGATACAACAGCCTGTCAACTGTTAGATAATAAATTCCATACAACTCAAGAATGGTTAAGGGCAACTTATCATCTTGATTATCCTATGCATCCAGACTTAATACCACGCCATTTTAAAAATCCCCGAAGTGCAGATATCATTCTTTGCAATGATGGAAGTATAGTGTATAACATTCATCATGGAAAACAGACAAGTAAAAATATTTCAAATCATGATTTAGGTTTACGGAAATGCATGGCTGTTCCATTAATAATAGGTGGTTCTTTAGAAATTCCAAATATAGAAATTCCTTATTGTAAAATTACAGACATTGTCCCGACGTTGCTGTATATTTTAGGAAAGACACCACATCGTAGTGTTATTGGTCAGAGTTTAATCTAATTTCTATTAACATCTAAACCATTATTTTAAATTATTTCTTAATTAATAATGAAAATTCGTCATTAATTTGAAGAATGTAAATAGATTGGTCTATATATTCTAAATAGACCATAATAGTAAATAATTATAAATAAATGAATATTAAGACATTTGATGGAAGATCTTGATATGAATGAAGTTGATGATAAAAAGCTTTCTAAACTAAGCATTGATGAATTAACATGTTTATTCTCGGAAAATATTAATGAGCAAACTTTAAAATTAATTGAGGGAATTGAATTTCTTGTAGATGAGAATTTCGAAAAATTTATGGAAAATATGAATTATGTCATCAAAACTAATACAGAAGTTCACATAAAGAAAAAATTTGAATCAAAGATTTTTAAATCAAAATTAATGTTTTCTAAAGCGGATAGATTAAAATTATTTAATAAAATAAATGATATAAAAAACATTGGGGAATTTTTAGCTAATAAAATGCTTCTTTATAGAGTAGTATTCCCCGATGATACGTTTAAGCTTCAAATATTAGATATTCTAAAATCTTTAAAAATTATCTCTAATGAAATTTGTGAAGCAGTGAAATTAATAGGATCTGATCTTAGTAAAGCACATGATGTCTGTGAAAATATAAAAGAAGTAAGAAGATCAATGAGAAAAAAAGAATGGAAATTAATAACTCGTTTATACAATTATGAAATGGATTACCTATCAAGAACATTCTTATACCTTAAAGAATTAATTGAAACTATAATGATGCTTGCGGATCACATTAAGAACTTCTCTGAATATATACAATTTCTTTCCATAAAATACCTAATTTTTGATTAAGAATTTATCAGTAAGATTTATTATGGATGCTGAATTATCTTTAATTCTAGTTATAGTTTTAATTGTAATGGCAATTTCTCTTGCCTTTTCAATTGGTGCGAATGATGAAACACTTTCTGCATTAGTAGGAGCAGGAGTAGTTAAATTTAAAATAGCTTTAATTATCGGTGGTATTGCTATTGGTGCTGGTATGATTCTTTTTAGTGGAGGTTTTGTAGCAAAAACCGTAGGGGCAGATATTTTAGGTGAGGGAATAACATATACTACTTTTATGTTATTGACTGTTTTAATAAGCAGTATAATATGGTTAGTTGCTGGAAGTTTTGCGGGTATACCCTTAAGTAGTACACATTCATTGATTGGGAGTGTGTTTGGAGTTTTAATAGTATATGCATTGTTTCAAGGTGATGTAAATCCTGAAACTGCATTGAATTGGACTAAATTAGGAAATGTTGTCTTGAGTTGGTTTTTATCTCCTTTATTTGGTTTTTTAGTTACTTTTATTTTATTCAAGGTGCTTGCTAAATTTTATTTATCCCGTTTAAAAGGATTAAATCAAATTGAGAAATCTGAAAGATATTTCAAGTGGTTATTACTAATTGCAGTTATTTTTGCGGAGATTTGGGTTGGTGCTAATTCTGGTGAAGCATTGGGTATTCTTTACGGATTACTTGATAATGGCTCATTAAATCTAACACAATATTTCTTTTATGCTATAATTTGTGGAATATTTGCAGGTATTGGAATTTATATAGCTGCTCGATATGTTATTAAAAATTTAGCTTCTCAAATGATTGATACACGTCCTAGTGAAGGTATCATAATACAAACAAGTTCAGCTATAATTTTAATGATTGCTACTATTTTTGGTTTGCCCATATCTCATAGTCATGTTATTGTTTTTTGCATCATAGGGTTAACTGTTGCACAGAAGAAAGAAGTTGATTATAAAGGATTAGGTAAGATGGGAATATTTTGGATTCTTACATTTCCAATTGCTGCTATATTAGCAGGTTTTATTTATTCTGGATTTATTTATTTTGGATTACCCTAAAATATTTATTATAGATTTATCTATATAGTCATATCATAAAGTATTAGATTGTAATATTACAACAAAAAATTATTCGTGATTAATTTGGGCTCTTTAATTGAATTTATGAAACGGAAAACTGCTGAAAATGTATTGGAGAGATCTATAAAGCATGCTCAACAAGTTCAAAAATGTGTAAAAAAATTAAATGAGGGGGTACAACTTCTTTTAAAAACTAAAAAAGTTGAAAATTCTCATGCAATATTTCTTAACGTTGATGTATTTGAAAGAGAAGCAGATGATATGAGGAGAGACATCATGAAAGATGTTTCGAGAGGAGAATTGAATCCTAGCGTACGTACTGATTTATCACATTTAGTTAAGAGAATGGATGATGTTGCAAATTGTGCAACTGGAGTAGCTCGAAGAATTGATACTATACCAAACACATTTTGGGAACAAAGCAGTGAAGAAACCATTAACTTAATAAGTGAAATGATGAATAAATCTGTAACATGTTCTGAATTTTTAGATAAACTTTTAATCGATTTACTAGGAAATCGAACTCAGGTAAAAGAAATTGCAACAACAATTAATGATATTGAACATCAAGTTGATGTACTAAATATAAAATTAAGAAAAAGTCTTCAACAAACTGATTATAAAGTTAATTATTTTACCATTTTTACTGTAGGAATGACTATGAATATAATTGAAGCCATTTCTGATGCAATTGAAGCAGTAGCAGATTATATTATGGTATTATTAACAAGTTCAGAAGCTCTTTAAATTAATTAATTTATCGACGTTAATACAGTATATTGATTTTTATAGAGTTATTTAGAAAGATTCAAAATCCTGGACTAATTCTTCTTTAATCCAA
>CAYOSZ010000347.1:0-3226 GCA_964406715.1 uncultured Ignavibacteria bacterium
TTCCGTCTGCGAAGGAACACCCGATGAAGTCAGATTCTTCAGTGAATAATTCATGCATGGCTTTTGAATCTCCGGTAATGAATACCTTATTCATTGCGGCGTAGTCAAAAACTTTGGTTGGAATTACCATCTTTGCTTTTCTTGTATTACCGAATATTCCTAGACAGATGTCTGCATCTTTCATAAGGTTCAACAGGCTATCGTATGGGAGGAACGCATGCCTTTCAGTTGAATCACTAAGGTTGAGATTTCGAATCATTGCATCAATCATCCTATCTTCCTGACCTCTACCGACCAAAATGAATCGAAATCGTTCGCCTTTTTCGCGAAGTAATTCTAGCGCTTCTACTATGTATTTCAGACCATGTAGAGGAATAAAGGTTCCAGCGAAAAAAAGCGTTGGAACATGCTGAGGTGTTTGGTTAGATTCTCCTACCATTTGCTCATCAATGTCAACTCCAACAAAGACACGTAGAAACTTGTCCTTGTGAAGAGAGAGTAGTTTTACAAAGTACTCAATATGTTCGTTAGTATCTAGAAGAACTAGATCTGCTAGTCGACACGATATTCTATCTTGCATCAGAAAGGATAGTGCACGTAGGGATTTTGGGTGAACATATTTTCGGTCTTCAACGAAAGTGTTGTAGTTAGAAATGAAGGCATCTAGGATCAGTTTCTTTCTAGTAAGAATTGAAATCAGTTTTGCAAAGAACAGACTCCTCCATCCAGGCCAAGGGACTAAAATGAACCTGCTTTTCATGGAATCTCGAATAATTTTAGGAGCTGATTTGATGAAACGGAAATACTGTACCCACAGATTTGCCCTGATATTCCATTCTGATATCGTGAAACCTTGTGTCTGCAATGCTTTGGATATATTGACGATCCTTACGTGTTCTCCGGAAAAAGCACCAAGCAATAACACACTCTTCATCATGCAGTCATCCAATACATCTCTATGTAATAACAAATAGTTGTTCTCTCAAGAAATACATGGCGCATGAATTGTTCCTACTTATCAAAGTTATCCTCAAGGAGGTCCAAAAGCCTTTATTTGACTTACATATGATTCAAGGGTGGTGAATACTATGAAAGGTATTGTCCTAGCTGGAGGCGCTGGAACAAGGTTGTATCCTGCTACAAAAGCGATTTCCAAACAACTACTTCCTGTTTACGATAAACCAATGGTGTACTATCCTATCTCAGTACTCATGCTTTCCGGGATACGAGAGATTCTCGTAATCTCCACACCCCATGACACCCCACTATATGAAAGACTACTTGGTGATGGAAGTCAATTTGGTATGTCTTTCAAATACAAAATTCAAACTGAGCCAAGGGGATTAGCAGATGCATTCATTGTTGGAGCGGAGTTCATTGGAGATGACAATGTCGCACTCATTCTGGGTGACAACATTTTCTATGGACAGAGCCTTACTGAAATGGTCCGGGATGCGGCTTCTCTCAAGGAGGGTGCGGTCATCTTTGGATATCATGTGAAAGACCCAAGGACTTTTGGAGTTGTCGAGTTTGATGACAAGGGTAGAGTTGTTTCTCTGGAGGAGAAGCCAGCTAACCCGAAATCTAACTATGCTGTACCTGGACTATATTACTACGACAACCAAGTTGTAGGGATAGCAAAGAATCTTGAACCATCTAAAAGAGGAGAGATTGAAATCACCGATTTGAACAGGGAGTACGTCAAACGTGGTCAACTCAAAGTAACCTTGTTCGGCAGAGGGTTGGCATGGTTTGACACTGGAACCCATGATGGACTTGTTGAGGCAGCAGGTTTTGTTCAAGCAATTCAGAAAAGACAGGGTCTCCAAATAGCGTGTTTAGAGGAGATCGCTTTCAGACAAGGTTACATTGATTCAAAGCAGCTGCGTGTATTGGCAGAACCACTGAAACAAACAGAGTACGGCCAGTATCTTATTGATTTAGCAGAATCAAAATAACCAGAAACCCCCAAAATGACAATGGTGATTCATTGTGGACGAGAAAGAACGTTTAGAATCAGAGATTCTAGAACTGGTAGGAACCTATGTCGAAAGATTTTTGTTGTCAAAAAAGAGAGAGCTCGGTAAGGATAGAATTCCTTACACGGCTGCTGTTTTTGATAAAGAAGAGATTCAAGCCATGGTGAAAAGTTCACTCACAGGCTGGTTTGGCGCAGGAAGACAGGTCAATGCATTTGAAACCAAGATTGCGGAATTTCACGGACTTAAGAAGTGCATAATGACAAACTCGGGATCCTCAGCCAACCTAGTCGCAATGTCTGCCCTCTGTTCCCATCAGATGGGAGATGCTCGCCTTAAGCCTGGTGATGAGGTCATAACTCCAGCGACCACATTCCCAACAACAATGAATCCGATTTTAATCAATAGACTTGTTCCAGTGCTTCTTGATACAAATCTCAGCACGCTGAACATTGATGTGAGTAAATTAGATGAGGCTCTATCGGACAAGACCCGCGCATTATTCATCCCACATATTTTGGGTAATGCAGTTGACTTGAACCCTGTGATAGAGTTTGCAACTGACAATAATCTATTCGTTATCGAGGATATTTGCGATGCCTTAGGTTCACTCTACGATGGCAAGCTCGTTGGAACATTCGGAAATATGGCAACCATGAGTTTCTACCCCGCACATCACATCACAACAGGTGAGGGAGGCGGGGTTCTTGTTAAGGATCCAAAGATAGCTAGAATAGCAAAATCAATTCGTGACTGGGGTAGAGCATGTTGGTGTTCCACAGACGAAACAAATCCACTTGGGGCTTGTCGAAAACGATTCGATTTCAAAGTGGGGGATGTCCCTTATGATCACAAATACATCTATACGAACATTGGATATAACCTGAAACCAATGGACCTTCAAGGAGCAATTGGTCTTGAACAACTGAAAAGACTCACCCAGTTCAGCAAAATTAGAAGGGAGAACCACAAGAAGCTCCGAAACATGCTAGTTGATATTGACGGTGAACACATATACATTACCAAGGCCACTGAAAACTCAGATCCGAACTGGTTTGCATTCCCATTCACTGTTGTTGATGATAATCCACAAACTACACATAATCTAATCTTGTATCTTGAGAAAAACTTAATCATGACTAGACGAATGTTTTGTGGTAACATTCTCAGGAACGATGCGTATGAGAATATGGATTTAGACTATAGTGTTGTTGGGAACTTGAATAACGCTGACAAAGTCCAGAAAT
>CAYOSZ010000348.1:0-3226 GCA_964406715.1 uncultured Ignavibacteria bacterium
CAGAGGAATCATAATCCTCGTGTCCGGGGTTCGAGTCCCTGCGCCGCTATTTTTTTATGGCGGAGTTCAGATAGTAAATTAGTCTTCCTCCGATCGCAGTTCCAGAGTTTTTGATGAAGATAAGATACTTTTGGGGAGAACAAAGGCTGACTTATTTGATGTCCATCTTTCATTTTCTTTCCTTGAAATGGAGAAGGGCATAATCGGATAAAAACAAGTCTGTAGCTTCTAATCTTGGGCAAATTTCATGAAGCCAGCGGGCGGTAAAATATTCCTGAGGGAACAAAAGGATCTTCAAAAGATCGAACTTGCACCAGCAAAAAAACTGAAGATAAGCGGAAAGTCTGGTTATCGAAAGAGGCTGATCAAAAGAGTGTGGAACACCTATGGAGGTTTGCTGGAAGAGCTGAGCAAGAGGCTGAAGATTGACCCCGCTGTGGTTGCGGCAGTTCTGTGTGTGGAATCCAGCGGCAGAGGTTTTGCTAAAGACGGAAGGATGATCATCCGTTTTGAGAATCACATATTCTGGAAATACTGGGGAAAGACCCACCCATCTCTTTTCCGTGCTCACTTCAGATTCGATCCGCTCAAATCCTGGCGGGGACATAAATTCCGAAAAAACCAAAAATCCCGATGGGTGAAATTTCACCAGAAAAGACAGACGGGAGAATGGGAGGTTTTTGAATTTGCCCGGTTGAAGCACCAACGCTTCTCCATGTACTCCGTCAGCATAGGGATGCCCCAGATAATGGGATTCAATCACCAAAAAGTAGGATACAAATCAGTCAAAAAGATGTTTGACTCTTTTGCCGGAAGCGAGAGGAATCAGATCATCGGATTATTTGATTTCATCCGGTACGGGAATTCGGATATGATTACCGCCTTAAGGAAAATGAGAATACCTGCCTTTGCCAAGCTGTATAATGGTCCGGCCAAAGCGGCAACTTATGCCGACCGAATTAAAAAATATCATAAGGAATTCAAGGGGCTGCTAAAGATAAAAAAATCTTGACAAAGGAATGGGTTAACGTATATTATTTTGTAGTTTAGTAAGCGGGAATAGCTCAGTTGGTAGAGCATCACCTTGCCAAGGTGAATGTCGCGGGTTCGAGCCCCGTTTCCCGCTTTTTTTATTCCCCTTTTCCGCTGCCCGGTTTTCCTGCGTTGGACATTTATTTTAACTATTTTATCCACTGATTGAAGCTCACGCCAAACTTTCTTCATCTCAAATTTCACGAAATCGGAGAGATGAACCGGATGCAAAGTTCGCTTGTTTAGGAATAACAAATCTGCAGCAATCCTCGTATCGGCAATTTAGTCAATAACTTATATTCGGTCGAGTAGAATCCACTTGGCAATATCGAAAGAGTATGTATATTAAGCTTAGAAGCAGAATTCTTGGCGAAGACCGCTTGGGAGCAGCTATGACTCTTGATCTTTGCAGAGGTGGTTCATCACCCTGCTGCTAACACTCAGAACCAAAGGTATCGGACAGGATAACATGTGATCTCGGATAAACGTTGAGAAATATTATCATTTTGATGAGGAGTAGAGTGACAAATGAAAATATCGTATCTGACAAGACCTAAGTTGGTGAGATCTGTCGTCATATTCTTCGTGACTCTGTCTATAGCTGCAGCGGTATCCGCATCGCAACTATTGACACTGCAGGTAGACGTTGGCAAGTACGAGATGGTTAATCGCCAACAAGGACAACTTGTCCAGATGGAAGGATTCGGTTTCCTGATGGTTCCGGGAAAACCGATGCTTCCAGCCAGAAATTTTTTGATTGCCTTACCACCGGGAGCTCGCGCGCGGTCCGTTGAGGTGAAAGGCATCGGTACTAAGCAGTTGCCCGGCACATTCCAAATCGCCCCAACTCCACCCATCATGCCGTTGCTCGATCCAATCCAGGAATCGGAGCTTATGAAGAAGATGCAGCACGAGTGGGAAGCTAATTATCAAGCGGTATACTCAACCGATGACGCCTATCCAGATGAGAGAGGCAAACTGAATGGATCGGGGTCTCTGCGGAAATACTCTTACGCTTCCGTCTCCTTCTACCCTTTTAGCTATCACCCGCAATCCGGCCGGTTAATCCATTATGACGCCGCCCAAATCGACGTGTACTATGATTTGCCGTCACCAGGCAGTTCGGAAGCACAAAGAGCCGAAGAACTCAAGTGGGACAATCTGGCTGACGAAAGAGCATCAAGGCTGTTTGTCAATTACAGCCAGCTAAAGGATCTGTATCAATCCACAGGATCGCAGCCCAAGGCCTGGCAGGACACACACGACTATATAATCATCACCACCGACGGTCTTCAAAACTCCGTCGTTGCTTCCAATTTCCTGATCTGGAAGACCTCTTTGGGATATAACGTAAGAACGGTCCTAACCACCGACACCGAGATCACCGGTCAACCGGGTGCAGATCTTGGCGAACAGATTCGTAACTTCCTTAGAAGCTACTATGGACCGTGGGGTATTGAGTATTTGCTCTTGGTTGGCGATTATGCAACTATCCCCATGCGCTACTGTTACCCTGATTCCAGCAACCATTTAAATGGGGCTGGGGACCCCTCGACCTGGCCCTGGAGCGGTGATGTACCCACTGATTATTACTATGCTGATCTGTCTGATCCGGATGCAACCTCCTGGGATTCAGACGGAGATGGATTCCCCGGCGAATACGGCCAAGACAGTCCTGATCTATTGGTTGAGGTCTATGTGGGCCGAATCCCCACAAACGACACCGACAGGATAACTTACACCTTTAACAAACTGGTTGCATTTGAGCAGGACACTGGAGCATGGAAGGGCAACGCATTACATGCTGGCGCGATCGCGTATTTTGCCAACGAAGACTACAGCGGGAGGGAGTTAAAAGACCTGGCTGTTTATTTGGATTCCATCGAGACCCAGATTATGTCTGACTGGACCATAAGCCACTACAGCGAGCAGGATGGTTTGGTACCCTCTGCATATGTATGGAATCCTGTAAGCGAATATGCATTCATTGGTGATTGGCACGATGGCCAGTACGGGGTGGTAAACTGGGGTGCCCACGGCTGGTCAGACCGGGTAGCTCGAAAGGTGTGGGCCTGGGACGATGGGGACGGCGTTCCAGAATCTAACGAGATGTCGCAACCCAATCTCATCAGCATCTATTCTGACTTAGATGACGATTACCCGTCAATCGTTTATGCTCTCTCCTGCATGGTGG
>CAYOSZ010000349.1:0-3219 GCA_964406715.1 uncultured Ignavibacteria bacterium
CTTCCCGGCGAAGAAAGACTCCATGAAAAATCCAACAATGACCGCACAAACGTCGCAATACGGCTAAGGCCTTTCTTTGCCTCAAGAAGGTACTCTCTTAAGACATCGTCTTCTCCCGCTAAATCTAAACTTAAATTGATATAACGAATCACTCCATCCAAGGGATTGTTAATCTCATGGACAAGCCCGCCAACGAATTTTCCTAACGTAGAAAATTTCTTATACCGCTCAATTGACTGTTGTAACTCTTGTTTTTCTTGTGCTAATAGTTTGTTTTCTTTGGAATCTATATATAAAGAATCGAATATCAGCATGGACGCCTCACGTCAGCCTATTCTTCAGCAACACTACTGGAGAAGTACTAAAAACTTAAATTATTTGTTCACTGGCGTGTCCGTTTTAATTTTAAATTCTGAACTGTCAGCAGGATCCAAATTCGGACAATTGTGCTTTTTGAATTTTATATTTTTATTTATCTGTAATATCTTACCGTGTAATTCAGCACCACCTCTTGATCCGAGCTCAGGCTAACTTTAAACTCGATGGTGCTGGCATCCTTCTTTTCATAGTCGGACGTGGTCTCTCTTATCTCCCATTGGATATATGTATAAAGATGCTCCACCACCACCACCTCGACTGCTTCCTCCTTATGATTCCGCAGTTTGATCTGGTATGATTCCTCGGAGATATCGTCGCTGATTTTCTTGAAATCTATCTTCTGTCTTTCGCCGACTATGTCGAATGCGTTGCCCAAAAAGACCCGTACCTTTTCGTCCTTTGGCGTATGATCGATCTTGTCCTCTCCCACAAATTCTAAAGCCTTGTCCACGTCCTCCTTGTACACCCGGATTTTTCCCTGGGGCAGGGGCATGCCCAATCCCGCAGCCTTGGAATTTTTAAACTCCAGTTCCACCCTGACCTTGTCCTCGTATATGGCTCCATCATAGGTGAAGATCTTTTTGGTCTCCACGTTGGTGGAAGGAAAAAGCGAAACCTGCTTTATCTCGTTATCCTTGATGGTGGCGGGACGCAAAAGGGTATACAGATGATATTCAAAAAACGCCTTCTCCTCAAATTGCGGTACACCGGCAGCCATCTCCGGCACAGGTACCTTTGCCAATCGGACCGGGACCCTCTCCTCTCTCACCCGATGCACCTCCCCGGCGATCAACTTGACCTTGGCATCCTGGTAAGTCGCACCGGAGCGATTATCGATGGACACCCAGCCGGCTAACTCTAAATTCTCGTCCTTCTGATCCACCACCGCCACGTATTCGGAATGCCAGTTGATACCGGAGGTTAAGTAGCTCACCTCCGCCTTTTTCTTCCCGCTGACCTGGCTGTCTAAAAGCCATACCAGGGTGGGTTTGGTGATCAGACCCTCCGGCAGGGTGGGAAAATAGAGATCCCTCACCTCGTCCAACCTCACTATCCGGATGGCTCCACCCGGCTCCTGAAGGGTCACGTTGTCGTTTGAGTAAGAAAGAAGGCGTCCTTTGTAAGATCTCTCTTCTCCCATGGGTGCTCCGGATTTGGCGAAAAGCTCGATTTCCTTATCAACGTACTTCTGCAATATCTTGGTGGAACTTACCAGATCATACTGGTAATTCTGTTCTAAGATGCTCACCCGGTCGGAGGGATTCACCGGCTTGAAATGAACCGAGGTCGGATCTATCTGTGAAGCCACTTCGGTGAATTGAATGATGCTCACTCCCTTTTGAAATTCAAGTTCCCGCACGTCCTTAACCAATCCCAGGTCCTGGTTGTAAATGGTAACCGAAACCCCCGCATAGGCCGACGAAGGCTCTCCTGGAAGCCAACCTCCAACAGCCAAACTCAAAACGAACAAACTGAAGATCACTAAATTCTTCATTTCACTCACCACCTTGAGAATTTGAAGTTTGCATTTGTGACTCTAAAATGTTATACAAGTCAGACAGGATCTTATTCCTTCCGGCATGGTTGCCAAACTATGGGGCTTAAGAGAGCAGAAGGGGGGCAATCAAATCCGCTGCTTCTGCTTGAGGGAAAAAATCTCCGAATTATCCGGTTGTTTGTTGTTCTGAATCACGATTTATCCCGGTGAGGAATGTTTTAGAGGAAAAATTTTTACCGTTCTTTTTACCATCTCCCATATGGTCGTCTGATCGGTTTATCTGATATGAAAAAAACACAATCGGGCTGTTACCAACCCACGATCCCCTCTAAGTTCTTGTTCAGCTTCTCCACCATCTTGCGATATTCTTCGCCTCTGCTTTTTTCCTTTTCAATTATCTCCCGGGGCGCCCTTTTGAGGAAATCCTCATTGGAAAGCTTCTTGCTCGTCTTCTCCAGAAGCTGGGTCACCCTGGCTATCTCCTTTTCCAACCTGTTCCGTTCCTGTTCTAAATCGATTAAACCTTTCAGGGGAATGAATATCTCGGCATCTTTTATGACTGCACTGGCGGAATGATCGGGTTTGTCGATACGCATCCCCATCTCAAGTTTCCCCACTTTACCCAAGCTCTTGATATGGTCCTGGTTATCCTCCAGTATCTTCTGCAGGTCTTTGTTGTCCGGCTTGACCAAAACGTCCGCCTTTTTGGCCGGGGGCACGTTCATCTCCGATCTGATGTTTCTGATGGAGGTCACCACCTCCTGTACCCTCCTTTGCGTCTCCTCCAGATTCCCGTCGATCATTTCCTTTACACATTCGGGCCATTTCTCGGTTAGGACGGACGAACCATCGCCATCTGCTCCCCCATTGTACAGATGATGCCATATCTCCTCGGTTACGAACGGGGCGAAGGGATGCAATAGCCGCAGTATGTGATTGAGCACCAGGTGAGCCACCCTTTGAGCGACTATTTTATCTTTTTCTCCTTCCGGCAGGCTGAGCCTCTGTTTTACCATCTCCACGTACCAGTCGCAGAAATCGTGCCAGATGAAATCGTACAAGGATTTCAACGCGCTGTTGAACCTGTACTTGGTCATCAGATCGGTGACTTCATTAACCGTGCGATTCAGCCGGCTCAAAATCCACCTGTCCTCAAGCTTACCCTCGTTTTCATCCAGTCGGAACTGCGTCTCCGGCGTGAACTTGCCCCCCAGGTTAGACATTACAAACTTGGACACGTTCCACAGCTTGTTGGCAAAATGCTGGCCCACCTGGAAGGTCCGCCTGGCTATGAGCGTGTCTTGCCCTTCCGGGGTTACCAGCATCATGGTGGTTCTCAAGGC
>CAYOSZ010000350.1:0-3218 GCA_964406715.1 uncultured Ignavibacteria bacterium
CAATATATTCCATCTCCTATAAATACTCGGGCTATCCTTTTCACCACAAAAGTTGGTGTAAATTTGCTATTTGTGGAAAGAGAGACTACGGGTTAGGTATAAAAATAGGTTTTATATTGGTGTCAGGTGAGCAGGGCACCTGACTCATGGACTATTTGCTTTGTCGTGTCCACTCTTCCTTTGGATTCTTAATCCGGGAAGGTCTTTCGTATTCAAATAAGGCTTTTTGACATGAATGAGCCTTTATTCTTTGATTTGCCAGTCTTACATAATTAGACTCTATATCATATCCAATGTAATGCCTTCCGTCCTTAATGGCAGCAAGGCAAGCGGTTCCACTACCGCAAAACGGGTCTAAGACAATATCTTCCTTGAAAGTATATAGCTGGATTAAACGGTGGGGCAATTCCTCCGGAAAAGGGGCAGGATGGCCGATACTACGGGCTGATACAGCCGGAAAAGTCCAAACACTTTTTGTCCATTCAAGGAATTCTTCTTTGCAAATGGTATCTTTTTTGTGACCACGTTTTCTTGAGAATGATTCCTTTGAGAAAATTAGAATATATTCGTGAATGTCCCGTAATACTGGGTTTCCGGCTGACTGCCAGCTTCCCCAAGCTGTGGAAGGACTTGCGCTTGATGCCTTGTTCCAAATGATTTCACCACGCATGAGATAGCCCAGTTCAAGCATGACCTCTATGATGTAGCTATGGAGCGGAATATATGGCTTTCTACCTAGATTGGCGACATTAACGCAAGCTCTTCCGCCTGTTACAAGCTTTTTGTAAGTCTCTGCAAAAACGCTCTTTAACAATGCTTTATATTCATCAAAGGAAAGATCCTTATCGTACTCCTTTTTCACATTATATGGAGGTGAGGTAACCATCAGGTGGATACTGTAATCAGGTACTTCGTCCATTATTTCACTTGATTTGCAATAGATTTTGTCGAGATTTTCAGCCGTGATATGGTTCTCAATGAACTTAACCCTTTCAGGAGGATGCTTACCAGCATACATTTTACTGTCATAAAACTCCGAGGAATCATGATTGATACGCCCCGGCGTCCCAAAAGAACTTGTTTTTGTTCCATTGCGTCTGAATTTATTTTCTTTCATCTCTTGTTATTCCTTGATAAGTTTTAAGAATACCGCGGCTTTCTTTTCGTATGTTTCTTCACGATTTGCAGTCTCGATAATCTTTCCTAACTCTTTTTTGCTTTTCATGCTGGAAAAGAAGTTCATCTCCTCTGACAGCAAGACATTAAAAGCATTCCTTAGTTCTTCAAAATTATAAAACCTGTAGAATCCCTGTTTTTCGGTCTTCTTTATATTCTCGCCGTTGTCATCTAACGGTTTTGGATTGACAGACCAAAAGCCTTGTATAATACCGGCAACCTTTAGATGGTCAACCTTCGGATAATAGCTGTTTGTGATAGGTGTGTTACCCATCACAATAATAGGGATCGCAGCGGTCTTGAAGCTTGACACTCTTATGTTAATACTCTTGCCGATGGCCTTCAACATTGAATCTGAGCGTAAAAGGCCGGGATTGCCTTGATGTGTTTTATAATCTCCAATGCAAGATAATGATTTGCTGTTGAGTAATTCCCAGTTCCAGACGATGGACATCTTTACCTCAATTATAGCCAAGATATCCTCTGGTTGCTGATTGATATTCTTTTTCTTTGAAATGACAACATCCGCAGGGGACATATTTGTCAAGGCAATTTCGTCACAGGTTGCACCTTGCACAGCAAACAATCCCTTATCCTTGACCACTTCTTGGATTAAGTCCGTCGTCCATTTCTCAGTAAAGCTTCCAATAAGTGAATTTCTGCTTTGAAGGGTGCTTTTCCTGCCCTCATAACCTTTAGGCCAATAAGCAAGATATTGGTTCTTACCAGTTACGTAGAATAACTGTTCGGGGGTAGCAAACTTCATGGATTCAGTGAAAAACCTACTTTCAACATCTTTATTCCAAAGTTCCATAATTAGAGCGATTCTTCCTTTTTTAAATTAAGATTTAAGTTCTTTCTTTGGCCGGATGCATTTAACGATCATTATTTACGCGTAATAGTGATCATAAAGTCTGTATAAAACGGGAAACGTAGAATGTTTCTTTCTGTATAAGAAGTTTCCGTCTCTTCTGCATTTTCGCGTAATAGCATTCATCTTAACCATTTACCAGCTTCTTTCCAATTAACCGCCCCGGTTTATGCAGACTGTATGCCGGTGCTTACCTAAGCCTCAGCCACTTCTTGATTCATCATGACCCCTAAGTGAACGTCAATTAAGACTACGAACACAATATAGCAATGCTTGCAAACAGGTCAAGGGTAATATTTTTCTTTTTGTGGGGATGATAGACCCGGACTGGCAAGCAGTCCCGCCTGAGGCGGGCAGGCCAGGCCACCCGCCGGATTCGATCCTTCAGCAAGCTCAGGATGTATCCATAAATCGAACCCCTACTTTTTCAAAACATCTATCATCTGTTGATGTATTCTACCATTGGATGCCAAGATTTCTTTCATATATATATTGAACGCTCCACCGGAAAAATCGGTGACTTTGCCTCCCGACTCTGTGACCAGTAGGCTTCCGGCAGCCATATCCCAGGGGGAGAGCTTAAGCTCCCAGAACCCGTCGAATCTTCCCATAGCCAGGTAACATAAATCCAAAGCAGCGGAACCTGCCCTTCTTATAGCCTGTGCTTTCTTGTAAAAGTTGGTGAAATGATTCAGGTTATCATTTTTGCTGGTCCTTATATCATAAGGAAAGCCGGTTGCCAACAGACTTTGTGACAGGTCGGAGGTCTGAGAAACAGAGATTTTCCGCTTATTCTTCTCTGACTCTTTCCCTTCAGACAGGAAAGCTCCCTTTTCTTTCTCTGCTGTAAAAAGCTCGTCCAAGTTGGGGTTGTAGACCACCCCCAGGATTATCTCATCGTCTTTTTCCAGGGCGATGGACACGCAATAACACGGGAAACCGTGGGCATAGTTGGTGGTGCCATCCAGGGGATCGATCACCCATTTGAATTCCGAGGTCGACTTTTTCCCTTTGCTTTCCTCGGTCAGAATGCCGTGATCCGGGAACGCTCTCTTTATTATCCCAATTATCATCTCCTCAGACAGGTAATCCACTTCGGTCACCAGATTGACCTCGTTTTTGTATTCTATCTTTTTGACCTTTCCGGCATGCTGAGCCAGAATTTCTCCCG
>CAYOSZ010000351.1:0-3217 GCA_964406715.1 uncultured Ignavibacteria bacterium
GGAGAGAAGTTTGTTCCTCACGTCGTTGGCCGTGTTCATGGGAATGGTGAACCCCTGTCCCCGGCCGAATCCGATGGAGTTTATGCCGATCACCTCGCCTCTCAGATTCACCAAAGGCCCGCCGGACGAGCCGGGATCGATGGCCGCATCGGTCTGGATGAAATCGTTGATCAACTGGGTCTCGATGGGGAGATTGGGAAGCACCCTTCCCTTGCCGCTGACGATGCCGAAGGAGACGGTGCGATCGAAGCCGTAAGGGTTGCCCACGGCGATGACCCATTCCCCCACCTGAACCGCATCCGAATTCCCCAACTTCGCTACGGAGAGCTCCTCGGTGGTTGAAATCTTGATTAAGGCCAGATCGGTCTGCTTGTCGGTCCCGATGATCTCCGCCGGATATTCGATCTTGCTGGGAAGGGTTACGGTCACGCTCTGAGCGTCATCCACCACGTGTTCATTGGTGAGGATGAAGCCCTCCTTATCCACGATCAAACCGGAAGCCAGCGATTTATACTTTATCTGACCGGTCTTTTTCACCACCTCTATGTGCACCACCGAGGGCTTGATGGCATCGGATACGGAGATGATGGTCCTCTGCAGATCGTCGAAAAGCTTGAGTGCTTTTCGGTCATCCTGCCCAAGGGCAAAAGTGGCACAGCTTAAGTTAAGACAAAGGAACAAAAGTCCTGAGATTACAAAGATGATTGGCTTCTTCATGTCTCCTCCTGCGAGATTTAAGCTTTCTGTGTCGAATATTCCGAATTCAGCATATCCTTTATACGGAGTTATTATATGAATCGGCAACTGATCCGGTCAAGTGAAAAAAATCGCTTCAAGAATAAAAATGGGTTCAGAAAACATCCAGGCTGCAGAATGCATTACACAAGAAAGCCAGCCCCGACAGGTTGGGTTATATGAAAGCCGGATTACTTCGTTCCCCGGACGGGAAGGAAGGCGCCCCCCAGATGGACGTATGCTTGCCCGCAGCGGATCACTGATAAGAGTTTTTCGAAAATCTCTAAAATAATATGCTGAGAGTTTAAAATTGGCATGGTGGCAGGTTGGCTGTCATGCTTCAGGAGATTCCAACAAACTTAAAGTTTCTTTCGCGTGCCTGCAACAGATTTTAACTTTAAGCGTATAATATGTTGCATTTTGGCTGTAAGCTTTTACAAGTAGGGGAAGCTAAGGAAGTTGGGACGGGATCAGAAGAGGGAATCGGGCTTGTAAAAGATGAGGCGAGTTTTTCTTGACAATCGGGGCACAAAGTCTTTTTGATTAAAATTCAGGATTTTAGGGGAAAGTAGGTTTGAACCAAAGCGAACTTTTCCTAAAGCTTAAAAAGCTTTTCTTCTTTGCTCTTTTCGCTCTAATCTTCGTGGGGCTGGGTGTATTCGTTGCATCCGGCTTGAAATGGTCTTCTCCCACCCAGGCGGACCCTCAGACCACGGCGACTTCCCCGGAGGTAAAGCCGGATTCCGGTAAGTTCTTCTACTCCAAAGAAGAATTTTTTGCCGGGCCGGAGAGCCCCTTCGTGAGGGTGGCGGAAAAGGTGAGTCCGGTGGTGGTTAACATAAGAGCCGAAAAGGTTATGAAGGGTAGCTCCTTTAAGGAACTTTTGCCTTTCGACGATTTCTTCCGCAGGTTCTTCGGAGAGGTGCCGGAGAGAGAGCCCCGGACTTACCGGGGGCAGAGCTTAGGCTCCGGTTTCATCATCCGGGAGGACGGCTATATCTTAACCAACAATCATGTGGTCTCCGGTGCAGACAACATATCGGTTAAACTGCCCGACGGCACCCAGCATCAGGCTGAGGTGGTGGGGCTGGATAAGGATACGGACATCGCGGTGCTTAAGATCGATCCGGAGGACGAGCTTCCCACAGCCGAGTTTGGTGATTCGGATCTTCTGAAGGTGGGAGAGTGGGTCCTGGCCATAGGGAATCCTTTCCCCGAGCTGGGCCTGGATAGGACCGTCACCGTGGGAGTGGTCAGCGCCAAGGGGCGGGGTAATTTGTATTTCGGACCGGAAGACACGCCCCAGTATCAGAATTACATTCAAACCGATGCCTCCATCAACCCGGGAAATAGTGGCGGGCCCCTGGTGAACATCCGGGGAGAGGTGGTGGGAATAAATTCGGCCATCACCAATCCCACCGGGGTGGGGTTCAACATCGGGATCGGATTTGCCATTCCCATAAACTTAGCCAAGTCGGTGATTCCCGATCTGATAGAGAAGGGAAAGGTCTCTAGGGGATTTCTGGGAATATTCTTCCAGGAGATAGACAAAAACACCGCAGACGCCTTGAATCTTCCTTCGGCGGAAGGGGTCCTGGTGCGGTCGGTTCAGCCGGGCACACCGGCAGACAAGGCGGGAATCCAGAGAGGTGACGTCATCAGCGGGTTCAACGGGAAAAAGGTGGTGGATGGACAGAGATTCAGGATGATGGTGGCGCAGGCAGGGCCGGGGCAGCAGGTCACCATAGACATCATAAGAGACGGGAAGAAACAGGCCGAGAAACTGACGCTGGCAGACAGGGACGAGTTCGTCTCGGCGGAAGAAGAAGGACTGCCCCGGGAGGCGGAAGGTGAAAGCTGGTTAGGCCTTGAGGTGAGCACGTCCACCAGACAGCTGGCGGCTCAATATAGCGTGAAATTCGAACCGGGCGTGATGATATTGGAAATCGACATTGGAAGCCCGGTTGAACAGGCGGGTTTGCGTTCCGGTGACATCATAGTGAAAATAGACGATCAGGAGATTGAGGACATAGACGACTACCAGAAGGCAAAAGGATCTTTGAAAGATAAAAAGAAAGCCATTCTTTTCCTGGTTTACAGGAATGGAGAACCACTGTTTGTAGCAGTCAAGCCGGGATAACGTTTTTTAACCTTAAACCTTTAACCTTAAACCCCGCCACCGGCGGGCCTCAAATAACCCAAAGAGGAGAGGTTGCAAAATTGGCAAAGCAGGCAAGAAGATACAGGGAAGAGGACAGATCCCTGGATCTTTACCTAAGGGAGATAGGAGAGACTCCCCTGATCAACGCAGCGGAGGAGGTGAGGTTAGCCAAGCGGATCAAGCTGGGAGATCAAGGAGCCCTGGAAAAATTGACCAAGGCTAATTTGAGATTCGTGGTCTCGGTAGCCAAACAATATCAGAACCAGGGACTTTCCTTAGCTGATCTGATCAACGAGGGTAACATCGGACTTATCAAGGCAG
>CAYOSZ010000352.1:0-3210 GCA_964406715.1 uncultured Ignavibacteria bacterium
GCATGGAAAATCCCCTCTCCTACGGGGTGGTGATCACCGAAGAGGACGGGAAAATATCCCGGTTTCTCGAAAAGCCCACCTGGGGAGAGGTATTCAGCGATACGGTCAATACCGGGATATACATCCTGGAACCGGAGTTATTGGAGCAGATACCGGACAAACAGAGCTTCGACTTCAGCCGAGAACTTTTTCCGAATATGCTTTCCGCCAAACAAAGGCTTTTCGGGTTTGTCTCATCAGATTACTGGAGGGACGTGGGAAACTTAGAAGAATACTTTCAGGCGCATCAGGACATCCTGGAGGGGGAAGTTAAAATAGACATCGGCGGAAATCTGCTTCACCGCGAACATGCCAGCATCTGGGTGGGGAAGAATGTGGAGGTGGGTGAGAAGGTCGATTTCAAGGGGACCGCCATCATCGGAAACGATGCCCGGATAGGTTCACATTGCTTCATATCCAATTCCGTCATAGGTGACAGGGTCCGAATAGCAGAGGATGTCAATTTAGATCGTTCCGTGATCTGGAAGGATGCCTCGGTCGGCAAAAGGAGCATTTTGACGGAGGCCATTGTGGCAAACAATGCCGTAATCGAGGAAGAGGCGGTGATATTTGAAAATGCCGTGATCAGCGAGAATTGTCACATCGAGAAAGGTGCCAAAATCAAAGCCAACGTGCGGGTCTGGCCCGGCAAGGTGGTGGAAACCGGCTCCATTCTTTCCTCAAGCCTGGTGTGGGGAGACAGATGGAACCGGGAGCTTTTCACCGACGCCAAGGTCATGGGTGTGGGAAATCTGGAGCTTACCCCGGAATTCGCAGTCAAACTGGGAGCGGCATACGGTGCCATGTTGGGCAAAGGCTCGACCGTCCTCACCAGCAGAGATGCGGGAAACGCCTCCCGTATGATCAACCGGGCTTTAATCTGTGGGCTTCTTTCGGTGGGGATCAACGTCAACGACTTGAGAACCCTTCCCATTCCGGTGGTAAGATACGAACTGAAATTCGGAAGAGAACAGGGGGGGATACATACCCGGGGGTCACCTTTGAATCAAAACCAGATAGACATGGTTTTCTTCAATGGAGGAGGCCAGGATCTGCCCACCTTCAAAACCAAGTCGGTGGAAAGGCTTTTCTTCCGGGAGGATTTCAGAAGAGCCTCTCCCCAGGAGACCGGACAGCTCGATTTCCCCCAACGGGTTTTGGAATCCTACCGGCAGGACTTTCTGAAGGCCATAGATTCCGAAAAGATAAAAAAAGCACAGTTCCGGGTGGTTATCGACTATTCCAACGGAGGAGCCTGCGAGATTTTCCCTTCTATCGTCGGACCATTGGGCTGTGAGGTCATTTCCTTGAACGCCTATCCGGATTCCAATAAGCTTTCCCGTTCGGACGAGGAACACTCTCGATCCATTCAACAGCTCTCCTCCATAGTCAAATCCGTGAAGGCGGACGTCGGGTTTCTCTTTGATCCGGGAGCGGAGAAGCTTTCTGTGGTGGACGAGGAGGGCCAGTTCATCCCGCCGGATCTTCTGCTGCTTCTGGTCACCTCTCTCTTTTTGGGCTGCACCCGGGCGCGTAAAATCGCCGTCCCGGTGGTAGCTTCCATGGGGGTGGAGAGAATCGCCGCAGAGTATGGCGTGGAGGTGATCCGGGTGAGAAACGATCATCTGGCCATGATGGATGCGCTCTCTAATTTAAAGGTCGACTTTGTGGGGGGAACCAAGGGAGGCTTCATATTTCCCGGATTCCAAATGGGAGCAGATGCCATGTTCGACGTGGCGAAAATCCTGGAACTCCTCTCCAGAAACGGCAATTCCGTTTCGGGACCCAAGAAGAAAAGCCTGGCAGACTTAAGAGGGAAACTGGACCAATTCCACATGATTAAACGAACGGTCTCCTGCTCCTGGGGGAAAAAGGGACAGGTGATGAGAGAGCTTTTGAAATATACGGAAGACTGCCAGCGTGAGCTGATAGACGGGGTGAGGGTGTTGAATTGTGACTCCTGGGTGTCGGTGATGCCCGATCGTAGAAAAGCCTCCTTTCATATACTGGCCGAGTCGACTGAAGACGGCCAGGCAGAAAAGCTAACCGAGAAATACGCTGCCAAGATCAACGAATGGCAGAGATGATAATGCACAAAGAACCAGACGGATTGATTCATTTCAGCTCCATAACTTCGGTAATTTTGAACTTCAATATCCTCAATATACTAAAAGCAGTGCCAATTCCTTGAGACACCTGATAAAGCATCGTGTTTCTCCATAACAATGACTCAAATCCATAGGTACGGGAATACATCCCCCCTTGCTGCTTCTTCTTCGTCAAGCATAACGTTCCATATGAGCTTGTCCCCCGCATTGGCATGAGCCAAATTCCCCTTTCCTGCCAAATTTTTTAAAAGCCGGACAGAAGCTCAAAATAATCATTTTTCCGCTTGCCTCCGATTTTCTCATTCTTATATTAAGAGAAAAATAAAGAAAGAGTTTACGTCCAGGGCATGCAGGATTATCAATCAACTCTCTTTGCTTAAAGGAGGCGAAGATGCCGGAGGAACAAATTGGAAAAGTGCAGTCTTATTTTCGCAAAATCGGAGTGGCCGCCATAAACATCACAGGCGGTTCACTCTCCGTGGGTGATACCATCCACATCCAGGGACATACTACCGATTTCACCCAGACGGTGGATTCCATACAGATCGAGCACGAGCAGGTTCAAACCGCCAAACCGGGCGATTCCATAGGGATCAAGGTGAAGGAGCCGGTGCGGGACCATGATACCGTCAACAAGGTGACGGAATAACATCACGCAATCGACAACCACTCCGAATTTGAATTCGAAACCGCACAGGGGCAGGAATTTATCCCCCAGACGGGGGCATCAGCCTGCCCCAGAGCATTTTTTCACGGTTCGAAAACCGATTCAACCCAAACAAAGCGAAAGGATTCGATCATGATCAGCTTAGATGACCTTTCACGGGAACAATTAACCGGCATGTTGGACGATTTTGCTAAAAACTGGCTGGCACACGACGGGCTGTGGTTTCAGGCGGTGGAAGGGGAATTCGGCATGGAAGCTGCCATCAAGCTCGACCGCAATTGCTGGGAGAAGTTCACCGTCATCGAGGCCAAGAGAATAATGGCACGTCACCACATTCCGGAGAACGGCGGTCTGGAGGGTTTGAAGAAGGCACTGAATTACCGTCTATACAGCCGG
>CAYOSZ010000353.1:0-3204 GCA_964406715.1 uncultured Ignavibacteria bacterium
AAACGTAAACCCCGCCCTGGTGAAACACCTGCTTTAACTTAGGGTGCTCTAAGGGCTGAGAGCTTAAAATATATTTGACGTTCAGAAGGTCGGGTTTGACTCCCAACAGGAATTGACTGTATCTCTGCGTGTATTCATCCTGAGTTCGGGCCGACTCCATATACTTTCTCTCGGTAAACTCATCGTAAGCCTTGAGCTGATTGCCATGATAGCCCAGGACCTGGTCGATATCGTAGAAAGCCAGGATGTTTTGTCCCTGATAGGTACGGGGCAGAGTCAGAACCCGGAATTTCTCCTGATCCTTTTGCAAAAACTCGATAGCTCCGTCCTTATGAAAATAGCTTTCATAGTTGAAATTGCGGATAAACTTTGCATCCACCCTCCACAGGTCAAAGATCAAAAGAACTCCCACCCAGATGATGAAAAAGCGCGATTCTATCTTTTCCCTGACCAGAAGATAGATCGCCATGGCGGTAAGCCCCACCAGAAACGTAACCAGCCAGAATCCCTTCACCACGTATGGCAGGCTCTGGCTCAAGATCATGCTTTTGGAAGGGTGTATGCCGGGATAGAGAATTCCGGTCCAGATGGAGAGGAGCAGATGTCCGGCTGTGGTGAAAAGAAGGGAAAGCCCCAGAAAGAAACCGACCACGATCCATAGTATCTTGATGAGTTTCTTCCGTTCGGATTCGTCCTTCAAACCCTTCAACAGGCGTTGAAGAAAGAGAGCGGATAGAAATATCACTGAGAAGATCAGCAGGAAGAGTATCAGACCGGGTGCCCGGAAATTCTTCACCTGGGGAACCAGGTAATAGAAAAGCCGGTAGACGGGAGTATGCCCCCCCAGAGAGTAGATTATGGCCAGAGCGGAGAGTCCTACGAAGAACCACTTCTTTTTGTCTTTAACAAAGAATAAGGCCAGAAACGCAAAGAGCAAAGGTATGATGCCCCCATAGTCTGAATTCTGCTTGAAAGGATTTCTTCCCCAGTATGTGCTCTCCTCCTGGGTATTATAGCCGCAGAACTCCGGCACCACGAAAGATGCCAGCTCCTCCGGATGAGCCGACCAGGAGACGGCATAATCGTAACCCCTTGCCTCTTCAGCTCGCGGCGAATACTTATTAACATAGATGTAAGGCGGATATATCTGCACCAAGCCCAAAGCCAATCCTATGATCACAGCCAAAACAAAAAAACCAATCGGTTTGATTAGCGGTTTGATTCTTTTAACCGTAGTTTCTTCTTTATTGGCAGAGAAGTCCGATATCAAACGGAAAATAAAATACAATCCAACTGCCCAGAGTGCATAATAAGCCAGTTGAGGATGATTCGCCAGGATCAAAAGCCCGATGGAAAATCCCAAGCCCAGATAGTAAATCCACTTTCGGGTATCCAGTCCCTTCTGCAGAAAGAAAAAGAGCAAGGGAAGCAGGCTGGTCGCGTACATCCTCCCGTCCTGCCCGCCGTAAACCCAGGAGACTAAATTGGCGGAGAACATGTAAGCTATGCTGGAGAATAGCGAAACCAGACGAGAGAACCTGAAGGCGCGCATGCAGAGATACATGAATATTCCGGCTAAAAAGACGGTAAGCACCAGCTTCCATCCCAGAGCTTTGTAAATAGGGAGGACGAACTGCAGGATGGCTAAAGGATAGAAGGTGTCACCGTGCATGGCATCCACAAAAGGCATGCCGCCGAAAAGATACGGGTTCCACTGGGGAACGGCGTGATATTGTTCCACAAAAGAGGCATAGAATGACCGGAACATCACTCCTGCCTCGATGGTGTCGGTCCCGAAGAGCATCTGATCGGAGAAGACGAAGCCGGAGAACAGCATGATGGTTAGAATGAACAATAACCCCAGCGGCAGATACCGCCACAGCATTTCTTCTTTCTTCGGATCGAAGCGCTTGACTTTGCTTTTTTCTGTTTTCTTTCCTTTTTTTGCTTTCGCTTTTTTCATGTTCGTTTACGATTATCGCAGAAAAGCTCTCAGATTCTTCCACCCAGGGATGAAACCTGAGCTGAGCCAACCCGTCTGATGCTGATGTCATTTCAAAGGCACGGAAATTAGAAAACACAAAAGCTCCGCCACCGTCACCCACAACCGGGCCAGAAGCGCAATCAGAGTGGCGATTGGCACGGGAAACAACGACGAGAGCAAGAGCACCAGAATTCCTTCTCTCACCCCGATTCCGCCCGGCACAAAGAGCGCTAAAAAGCCGATGTTGAAAGCAAAAGCAAAGGCTCCGGTCAAGCTGGGATACATGCCAAAGGAGGCCTGTGCCATCGCCTTGATGAATACCAAAAACGCCAGTCCGAACAAAAGCCAGGACAGCGAGTATGCCAGAATGTAAATAATAACATCCTTGCTCGTAATATCAAGGTGAATTTTCTCCCTTTTCAAGATTCCCAGGGTCAGGTTGATAATCCTGGCCAGCAGCTTGGGATAAAAGATGATGATCAGTACAAAGATCCCGAATAGGCCCATCACCGCAATCAAGCCCGGATTCTTGGAGAAGAACTGGGAATAGAGGTTCACCCCCAGAAAAAGGAAAGCGATCAACAGTCCGGAGATGACCGAGAAGGATTGGGCCAAAATCGCGGTGGAAAAGCTGTTCCTGGTGGGCACACCCCGCTTTTCCAGCATGTAGACCATGCCCAGAAACTGCCAGACTTTTCCCGGAAGGTATCTGCCCAGGTTGGCGAAAAACCATACCTTGAAAAGACCGAAGTAAGAGATGGTTGATCCGGTATGACGAAGAATCCAGCGCCAGATTTGAACCAGCCAGAAAAGCGCCGCAATCTGGAGCACGAAGGAGATGATCAACAGGGGGTAGTTGAACTCCCAATCGAAGTCCTTTACCTGACCCCAGTTGGAGACCAAGCCCTTGATCAGAAAATAGAATATCAGAAGGATTATGACGATCTGGGCCGATCTGATCAGAAGCTTATTGGTTTTCATCTTGGTAAAACGTCCGCAGTCCGCGGTCCACAGCTGGAAACTTTCTCTGGACTTTTGACTTTTTTCAGGTTAGCAATTCTGAATATTTTTTTAAAACCATCCCGGAGGAAAACTTTGCCACGGCGTTTTGATAACCACCTTCAGCCAGCCGGGAAGCTAATTCTTCATCCGTTAAAATATTTTCCATGGCGGAAGCAAGACCCAGGTGATCCTTTGGGGGGACCAAAAGGATCACCTGG
>CAYOSZ010000354.1:0-3183 GCA_964406715.1 uncultured Ignavibacteria bacterium
TCCCAAAGGAGACCAGAAGATAAGTTCCCATTGCCGTTCCAATCAGCAGACCAGTTATAATCAAAAGAGAAGATCTCTTATCTATGAATCTTTTAGTCTGGATGATCAGAATCAATCCGGAAATCAGATCAAATAGCAAAAATACGGGGACGACCAACTTTATGTCCAAAAACAACGCCAATAGTGGAATGGCAAACAAAGCGCTGGCAAATCCGGAAAATCCCTTGATGAAATGCCCGATCAGAACAATAAATCCGGCCAGCATTATTATCTCTGTCGTTATCATTATGAGATTTTTCAAAAACCTTATGTGCGACTAATTTTTGGAGTGTCCCGCTTCAGCGGGACCAAGAAAGAGGTCTTTCACTTCAATTAATCGTCAGGTCAAAGCTCAATTTCTCCCCGTTGGTTTCGCAGGTTATCGCTCCGTTTTCTGTGGTACGGTAATATTCAATCTCAGGGAAATCGATTTCCATTAAAGCTGGAATCTTATCCCGCTGGTAACGGAAATAGTGGCGGGTGAAGAGGATCTTCTGTGGTTTGACCTCCGAGATGACCATACGTATCTGGTCTACATCTCCCAGTTCGGGCAAAACCAGAACCGAACAATTTTTCATATTATCCCAATTAAATTCCGGATCAAAATGAACCTTTTTCATCCCATCGAACAGACATAAAGAAATATCCTTATACACTACCTTTACCAGTATGCTGTTGGAGATCAAGTTTGATTCGTCCGTTTCAGGATAATTGATGAACCGAATTCCAAAATCCTTCTGCTCATCCGACATAGCGTCCACGGAGTCTAAAAAGACGAATTTATCCGAAAGCCCTTCGAGCAAATTTCCGTAGGTTTCCTCCTCAAGATTCTGGGGATCCGGTAGAAAGACATCTTTCACCTGCCTATCCTTTGCAATCCAGCCCGATGAGTTTAAGTTCAGAGGACTGGTATCCGTGAGGATCAACCGATCGATTTCGGTAATGCCTTTATGATTCAAGAATGGGAGAATGATATACTCCCCGGCGTCAAAGTTCATGCCTTTCTCGCCTGCATTGATCAAGAGAATCTCCTGGTTGGGAAGTTCCATGACGGTGGAACTACCCTGGCTGACATCCAGGAAAGTCAGCTTGAGAGGTCTGCTGCCGTGCGAGAGTCCCTGTCTCCAGATCAGCATATTGGCAATTATCAGGACGGAAAAAAGAAGGACCTTTTTCTTGGAGGCGAAGGAACCGAATAAAATCCACAGCAGGAAATAGTAGAGTACAAAGCTTAAGGTTGATGGAGCAGCAATGGATAGCTTTGCCAGAGGGAGGCTGGCAAAGAACTCAGTCAGCCTTAAAGTCATATCCAGACACAACCAGTTAAAAGCGGAAAAAATACCCGCCACAAAGCTGCTGAAGATGGCTGAGAAAATGGTGAAACAAGCCAGCACTACAGAAAGTCCCGCCAGGGGCACGATGAAAATGTTGGCCACAACAATTACCAGGGGAATGGTGTTGAAGTAATAGGCTAAGATGGGGAAAAGCAACAATTCCACCGACACGGAGATTAACGCGGGTATAATTACCCACTTCCAAAACCTTCGATGAGATTTGCCGGCATATTTGGATACCAGCCTGCTCAGTGGCGGATACAGAAAAAGAATCCCGAAGACCGAAGCAAAAGAGAGCTGGAATCCCACGTCAAAGAGAAAGAGAGGAGAAAAAAACAGAATCACCAGACCGGAAAATGAGACCACGTTTATCAGGTCCACATCTTTATATAAGAGAACACCCAAGAGCAACACCGCTGCCATTATCCCTGCTCTCACCACTGGAGGATCATTATGCACCAGATTGGCGAATATCAGGATGCATATCAGAACCGCCAGGGTGGCAGGAAGTTTGGGAACCCGAAGAAGAGTAAAAGCTCCCAGGATTACCCCGATGACCAACCACACGTTGGAGCCGGATACCGCCAGAAGATGCACCGTGCCGGTATCTCTGAACATGGTGTAGACCTCCCGGGAAATCTCTCTGGTCTCCCCTAACAGAAATCCAGCAAGCAAACCTTTGTGGTTGCCTGACAATGTGTTCTCAAAAACACCCAGGATCCACTTTCTCAAGGGAATAACTATCCTGGAAAGAAATATGTTTCCCTTCCCTTTGTCAACGATCTCAACTTTGTCCGTCCCACCCAACGTGACTATTCCGAAAATTCTTTTCCTGTTGAGATATCTCTTGTAGTCGAATGCACCGGGATTTCTTTTGGATGTGGGTTCATTCAAATACCCCTTGAATTTGATGTGATCTGCATAATCAAACTTAAAAGTTGGCTCCTTGATTTTCAGGATTATTCGACCGGTGGAAATATGTGTTACCTCTCCAAGGGATATCCTCTCCGGCTCAACGGTAATGAACGTTTTGTCTTCTCTGACGTCGGGTTGGTCAGCTATCTTTCCGGCAATGGTCACCTCCGAATCCAAGTTTAAAAAATTACTGACATGATTTGGAGGGAAATCTCTGGTTTGAAGCTCGTGCCTGAAAAAGCCCCCCAGCAGGAGGGATAGGATTACAAAAAGGATTGCACTGGTTTTGTCCTTTATAAGGAGGAAGAAGAGACAGAAAACAAGTGTGAGGGCAAATAATGGAAAGAGTAAGACAACGGGAAGATCTATAAAGTTGCCCAGAAGAAGGCCTGCTATGTAAATAAATAAAGCATTAAGGGCAGGACGTCTCATGTTCCGGTTGGAGAGTGAGAATCAATCTAAATTGACTATGTTCCATCGATAGGATATTTCAGCCTTTTCCTTTAACATAACTGAAACCGAACAATATTTATCTTTGGAAAGATCGATGGCCCGCTTAACGTCATCTTCTTTTATGTCTTTTCCTTTAAAATTGAACTCCACGTCTAATCGGGTAAAATATTTGGGATGTTGAGGCGCTTGTTCTGCGTTAATCTTGACGTTCATGCTTTGCAGGTCTACCCTCTTTTTTTTCAATATGGAAGCAACATCCATCCCGGTACATCCCGCCAGAGATACCAGCAAGACCTCCATAGGGCGGGGACCTTTGTCTTCCCCACCCACCTCCGGCTTGGCATCCAGCATAAAGCGATGACCAGACTCGGTCTCCGCCTCAAATTCCAACTTTCCTTTCCACGACATATTGATAAACATTCTATCTCCTTCTAAAATTTCA
>CAYOSZ010000355.1:0-3177 GCA_964406715.1 uncultured Ignavibacteria bacterium
CGTGAGGGTGGATATGCTATTTGTTCAAACACTTCTACGCAGGAGTATCGGATGATCAAATATGGATTCAAAAAAGAGATCAGCCTGCCTTTTCAGAAAGCGGAAGCGGTGGTCACGGATGAGCTGAAAAAGAGAGGTTTCGGAATACTGACCAAGATAGACGTAAAAGAGAAATTCAAGGAGAAACTGGGGATCGACTTCCCCAACTATATCATCCTGGGCGCCTGCAATCCACCCTATGCTCATAAAGCAATTCAGGCAGAGGAGGATATTGGTTTGATGCTTCCCTGTAATGTGGTAATCTACGAGAAGGGGGGTAAGACCATCTTAGACTTAATAAAACCTTCTGCTGCCATGGGGATGGTTGAAAACGAAAAACTTAAGAAAATCTCCGTAGAGGTTGAAGCGATTCTGAAGGAAATGTTTGATTCTATGCAATAGAAAGCGAGAAGATAATGAGAAGATTGTCTGTAATAATAGTCCTTGCAGTTTTAACCTTCGTAGCTGTTGACCAATCGCTGTCTTCTGGCTTAAACCCAGTCACATCAGCGGATGCTGATCTTAATGGTGATGGCAAGATGGAACGAATTTCGATCTCCGCGATATCTGAAGGACAACACAATTTCGTTTTGAGGATAAACGAGAACTCGGTGAAGGGCAGGCTTTTTGAGGGTTCGACGGATGGTTTCGTAGTTCTGGACATAGATACGACCGATGGAAATCAAGAGATTGCCGTACACACGCCAGGTCCGAGTTGCGACGATGAATATCTTGTGTTTGGTTATGCAGGCGACACAGTGAAACAGATGGGAAGGTTGTCAAGATGGCCTATCTTTCCGGGAAACGGGATAGTCCTGGTGGATCAATGGATGGGTTTCTGGCGGAAGAGGGATAAGTACGTCCTTAACCAGCAAACCCGAACCCTAGACTTGGTTCCCCAAGAACTTTATTATTTGGGTATTGAAGCTACAGTCGAAAAGGTTTTTTCTGTTTGCAGAACACGAGAGGATACGACGATCGTGGCTGACCTTGTTCCACAAAGTAAAGTCATTGTTTTGCTATGCGATCCTTCGCCTACACACTGCAAAGATATGGAGTCTCTTAATTTTGAGGATTTCTATTGCGATTGGTATTGCATAAAATCTAAAGAAGGAATTATTGGTTGGGCTAGGCTGGGAGTATTCTGGGATAAACTGGGTTTGGGTTGGGCAGACTAGAGGTTTTTTGTTCTGCGACTCATTGCCAACCTTGCTGAAGTGAGAATTCAGTTCGCCTAAATAAGAGAGGTACATTATGAAGTCAAAAGCAAGTATTGTTATTGTGGTGAGCCTATTTCTTACTTACTCCGCTTGGGCTCAGACGTGTTTCGAGTGCCACAAGAAGGTGACACCCAATATCGTCTCGGACTGGCAGTTGAGCAAACACAGCCAGAACGACGTGGACTGTTCGGTATGTCACGGCGATCGGCATAGCTCTGCCCTGGATGTGGCTGAGGTGGAGATTCCCACTCCCCAGACCTGCGCACTGTGTCACCAGGAGCGGGTTCAGCAGTTTTCCGACGGCAAACATGCCAAAGCCTGGGCAGCCATGAAAGCCATGCCCACGGCTCACTGGCAGCCCATGGCACTAATGGAGGGAATGAAGGGATGCGGCGGATGTCACAAGATCGGATTGAAAACAGAGCAGGAGATAGAGGACCTGAAAGGCTACGGTCCGGGCTTCGGGCTGGCTTCGTGCGATGCCTGTCATACCCGTCACGTCTTCTCTGTAAAAGAAGCTCAACAACCCCAAGCTTGCCAGACCTGCCACATGGGAATCGATCACCCGCAGTGGGAGATGTATTCATCGTCAAAACACGGCGTTAGATTCTTGTTGAAACAGAACGGAACGCTTCCCGAAGCCGTTGCCGCACCCACCTGTCAGATTTGCCATATGCAGGACGGGAATCATGCCGTGCGAACCGCCTGGGGATTTTTAGCGGTCAGGCTGCCCATGCCGGAGGACGAGGAATGGGCTGCTGACCGGGCAACGGTTCTCCAAGGATTGGGCGTGCTTGATCCTGACGGTAATCCCACTGCCAGATTCGACGTGGTAAAGGCAGCGGATTTGGCCCGGCTTACCCAGGAGGACTGGCAGATGGAGCGGGATAAGATGTTGAGCACCTGTCGGCGGTGCCATGCATCCGATTTCGCCAGGGGGGAATTAGAAAAGGGGGATGCCATGATAAAAGAGGCGGATGCCCTTCTGGCGGAGGCGATACGGGTAGTCAGTCAACTGTATCAGGATAAGATAATTCCCAAGCCGGAATATTACGCTTATCCCTATCCCGATCTTTTAACCTTTCACGATACACCGACGGTGATCGAGCAGACGCTGTTTTTAATGTTCCTGAAGCACCGGATGAGAACCTTCCAGGGAGCTTTCCATGCCAACCCGGATTACGCTTTATGGTATGGGTGGAGCGAGATGCAACGGGATTTGACGGAGATAAAAACGATGTCGGAGGAGCTGAGAAGGGTGAAGAATTTAGAAGAAAAATAGAGGTTGAGGTTTTTCAAGATGAGATAAGGTGAAAAAAGAGAGGTGGATGTGAAAAGGTTCGGTTTAAAAGTGGGATTTCTCATTTTGGTTTTGGCAACCATGGGTGCGTGCGCGGATACAACCGAGCAAAAAGAAGCAGAAAAGCAAAAAACGGAGAAACCTGCCCCGGTGGAGATAAGAGGATATGAGGAAACAAAGCTCTCCTCGGTAAACGATTTCAGGGAGAACTCCATCAAGGGTCCCCAGTACGTAGACAGGGACAAGTACAGCTTGACCATTTCAGGTCTGGTGGATAGCATCCGGGTCTACACCTATGATGAGATAATCGGTCGCGAAAACCACAGCAAGGTCGTTACTCTAAACTGCGTGGAGGGGTGGAGCGTGACCATTCTGTGGGAGGGAGTGTTGGTCAGGGAACTGATAAAAGAAGCAGGTGTGAAGCCCAAAGCCAATACCATAATCTTTCATGCCCAGGACGGCTATTCCTCGTCTTTTCCCTTGAGTTACGTCATGGATAACGATATAATAATGGCACATGGGATGAACGGCCTGACTATACCTCCGGAGCGGGGTTTCCCTTTCGAGCTGGTGGCAGAGAATAAATGGGGATACAAGTGGATCAAATGGATCACCGAA
>CAYOSZ010000356.1:0-3165 GCA_964406715.1 uncultured Ignavibacteria bacterium
TCCACAAACGAGAGCGAACGCAACACTATTCTTTCGTCTATACGATTCAAAAACTCAGGTCTTAGAGATTTTCTCAGAAGATTTAAAACCTCGGATCTCATACGCTGGTATATCTGTTCTTCATTCTTTTCGGTGATGGTTCCGGACAGCTCCGCTATCAGGGAAGCCCCGACGTTGGAGGTCATAATCAAAATGGCGTTTTTGAAGCTTATGGTTCTGCCCTGGTTGTCGGTCAGTCTCCCATCGTCTAATACCTGAAGCAGAAGGTTGAACACCTCGGCATGAGCCTTTTCGATTTCATCGAAGAGGATGACGCAATATGGCCGCCGTCTCACCGCCTCGGTGAGCTGTCCCCCCTCCTCATATCCCACGTATCCCGGTGGTGCGCCAATCAGCCTGGAGACCGAGAACTTCTCCATGTATTCGGACATGTCGATCCTGATCAGGGCGCTTTCGTCACCATACAGGGCTTGCGCCAGCGTTTTGGCCAGCTCTGTCTTTCCTACCCCGGTGGGACCGAGAAATATGAATGAGCCTAAGGGACGCCTGGGATCGGAAAGCCCCGCTCGTGCGCTTCGCACCACGTTAGCCACAGTTTCTGTGGCTTGATTCTGCCCCACCACCCTTTGATGCAGTTGTTCCTCCAGCTTGATCAGTTTTTCTGTCTCCGTCTCGGAGAGCTTGGTCACCGGAATGCCGGTCCATTTGGATACCACCTCCGCTATGTCGTCCTCATCCACCTCCTCTTTGAGCATCTTTTTGTCTTTTTGGATCTTCGTCAAAAGCTGATTTTGTTCATTCAGCTCCTTCTGCAATCGATCCGCCTCTCCGTATCGTAACTTCGCCGCCTTTTCGTAATCTGCTTCTCTTTCGGCTTTATCCGCTTCTATTTTGGTCTGCTCTGATTTCTCCTTGAGCTCTCTTATTTGGGTTACAATTGCTTTCTCTTTCAGCCAGTGGTCCCGAAGTTCAGTTTCCTCTTTACGCAGAACCTTGAGTTCCTCTTCGATGGGCTTGAGCCTTTCTTTAGCATCCTTTTCCTTTTTGACCGCCTCCTTTTCGATCTCCAGCTGCCTGATCTTTTTTACTACCACATCCAGCTCCTCCGGCATGCTGTCGATCTGGATTCGCAGATCCGCTGCCGCCTCATCCACCAGATCTATGGCTTTGTCCGGTAGAAACCTGTCGGTGATGTATCTTTCAGAAAGTTTGGCAGCAGCTATTAAAGCAGAATCCTGAATCCTTACTCCGTGATGCACCTCGTATCTCTCCTTAAGCCCACGCAGGATGGAGATGGTCTCCTCCACCGAAGGCTCTTCGACCAGGACGGGAGCAAAGCGTCTTTCTAAAGCGGCATCCTTTTCTATGTTCTTTCTGTATTCATCCAGGGTGGTGGCACCGACACAGCGCAGCTCCCCTCGGGCCAATGCAGGTTTCAACATGTTGGAAGCATCCATCGCCCCCCCCACTGCCCCGGCTCCCACAATAGTGTGTAGCTCGTCGATGAACAGAATGATGTTCCCCTGAGCCTTTTCGATTTCTTTTAAGATGGCTTTAAGCCGCTCCTCGAATTCACCTCTGAACTTCGATCCGGCAATAAGCGAGCCCAAATCCAGAGCAACCACCCGGCGTCCTTTTAAGGATTCCGGGACGTCACCCTGGGCGATCTTCAGAGCCAAACCCTCCGCTATGGCGGTCTTACCCACACCAGGCTCGCCGATCAAAACCGGATTGTTTTTGGTGCGCCGGGAAAGCACCTTCATGACCCTTCGTATCTCTTCATCCCTTCCTATCACCGGATCTAACTTTCCCTTCCTGGCAAGCTCGGTCAGATCACGGCTGTATTTTTCCAGAACTTGATATTTCGATTCAGGCGTCTGATCCATCACTCTCTGACTCCCTCTGATTTTGGTTAAAGCCCTATAGATTCCATCCTTGGTCATCTTCATATTCGAAAGCATCTGTCCTGCTTTGGTATCCTTTGCCTCGGTAATGGCTATCAAGAGATGCTCCACGCTGACGTATTCGTCCTTTAACGCTTCTGCCTCTTTCTCGGCAAGAGCAAGCACATTTCCCAGAGCAGGGGAAAGGTAAATTTGCGGAGCTTGGCCAGTGGTTGATACTCTTGGTAAAAGCGAGATTTCATCTTTTAGTTTTTTCTTAAGAGACGAGACTTCTACTCCCATCTGACTTAAAATGATTTCAGTTAAACTCTCTTTTTGCTCCAGGAGAGCCAAAAGAAGATGCTCTGTCTCTATCTGAGAATTGTTGTGGCTCTGCGCCAGCTCATGCGCATACTGCAGCGCATCCTGCGAACGTTCGGTGAATCTATCTAATCTGACCATAGTAAAATCCTGACCTCACCCCCTTGTGTTCCCCTTCAGGGTGAATCCCTTTCCTTCGACACTAAGTCTCAGGACGAAGTGCAGGGTGAACCCCTCTCCTTAAATAAGGAGAGGAGGAATGAAGAGGGGAGAGGTTTGTCGTTCTTCTTTTTGATCGGTTCGCCTGTTTATGGTGAGCTTATCGAACCTGAGGAGAACACTCCAACCTTTCTTGATTTTGAATTTTGAACTGCAATTTTAAATTTTGCTCTTTGATATTTTGAATTTCTTTGTTGGTCAGTCTCACCTTTGACCGAGCCTCAGGTGGGAATCCCCGGCAATGCGCTGGGAGAAAACCTCACCCCGAAATCCTATCCTTCTTCTGAGTCGCCCTTGAAAAGCGAATCCCATCTCTGTTTTTTGCCCTCTTTGCTGTTGGGGGTGTGCTTGATTTTGAAAAACTCAGGTTTGGGACGGAAATAATCACAGAAGTTACCCTTCTCCTTGTATCTCACCCACTCTGCCTGTGGTTCCTTGCATTGATGTTCAGCTTCCTTGTCGTAGAATTCGCAGTTATAGCAGCAGCGTAGATCAGAGTCACATTTAGGACAGACATCCTTCCGATGGACCTTTTCTTTTACTTCTACGGTCTCTCCACATTTCCAGCAAATCATAGAATCCGCCTCCCTAACTTTTATTGATATTTTCTTTTGAGCTCAGATAAGCTTGAATAAACTGTTCGATCTCACCATCCATCACCGACTGAACATCTCCGGTCTCCGTGTTGGTTCGATGATCTTTGACCATATTATATGGATGAAACACATATGATCTGATTTGA
>CAYOSZ010000357.1:0-3146 GCA_964406715.1 uncultured Ignavibacteria bacterium
TGATCTGGTCGCATTGGGGTGAAGCGGAGTTGACAGTCGACATAACCGATCGGGTGGCCATGGTGAATACTCCCTATCCCGGCTGGAATGGTCTTGAGACCATCTGGTTTAAAGCCTGCGATCCGGGGGGATTGTGTGATTCCAATGAGGCCATCTTCCTGGTAATGGTGTCGGGCATTACGGATGAGGACTCCTCGCAATCCAGTCCTCCCCATTTTCTTTTGAACCAGAATCATCCCAATCCATTCAATTTGAAGACCAGTATCACCTGCAGTTTACCAGTAGCGTGCAGGATCAAATTAACCATTTATGATCTGTCGGGCAGGCTAGTAAGGACGTTCACAGATGACTATCAGAACCCGGGATATAAGTCCTTCGATTGGGACGGGACGAACGACAAAGGTAAGACAGTGGCCAGTGGAATCTATTTCTACCGGTTGGAAACTGAACCGGTAGCCGGTATGGGCCAATCAGTTCTCGTCAGCGAAACAAAGAAGATGCTGTTGTTAAAATAGCTTTCAATTAAAGGAGTCAAAACAACAGCCCCCACTTCAAGAGAATGGTAGTGACTATTCAGGTGATGTTCCAAAAGCGGAGAGGTTTTTCTTTACTGCCCGATCTGATATTCTTTGATTTTGTACAGAAGCGAACGGTAGCTTATGTCTAAAAGCTGGGCGGCTTTTCTTCTGTTCCAGTTGGTTTTATTGAGGGCATCGCTGATTAAGGCTGTCTCCTCTGCTGCCACAGCCGCGCCCACTCTCTTCTTGAGGGAGAAAGTCTTCTCATCAGAACCAATATTAGCGGATACAGACACGTAAGCTAACCTGCCGGTTTCACCTTTTATGTTTTCCAAGACCGTACTTTCATCCTCCCGGACCACGATTTGCTTTATTATGTTCTCAAGCTGGCGCACGTTTCCGGGCCAGTCGAAATTCTGCAAAAGCTCCTGGGTAGCGAAAGAAAGCGGATGATATTCTTTGCTATATATGGGGTAATACTTTTGCAGGAAATGCTCGATCAACAGAGGAATGTCCTCTCTTCTTTCCCTCAATGGTGGCAGATTCAAAGTTACCTCGTTAAGACGATAGAACAAATCCTCCCTGATGGTTCCGTCTTTTAAGGCATTCTCTAAATCCCGGTTGGTGGCACAGACGATTCTGGTGTCCACCTTGATGGTCTTGATCCCTCCCACCCGCATGAACTCGTATTGCTCCAAGACCTGGAGCAGCTTGGATTGAAGCTCCAGGGGCATGTCGCCGATCTCGTCCAAAAAGATGGTTCCTTTGTTGGCCATCTCAAATCTTCCCGGCTTGGTCTTGTGCGCGCCGGTGAAGGCTCCCTTTTCGTGGCCAAAATGTTCAGCTTCCAGAAGCTCCCGGGGAATGGCGGCACAGTTTACCTTGACGAAGGGACCGCCTTTGCGGCTGGAAAGATTATGAAGCATTCTTGCCACTATCTCCTTGCCGGTGCCCGACTCACCCCGGATCAAAACGGTCAGCTCGCTGTCTGCCACCTGTTCAATTACCGCCTTGATCTGAAGCATACCCGGGCTGTCTCCTATCAACTCCTCATACTGAGATTTTTCCTTCAGTTCCGATCTTAAATGATCCAGCTCCTGCTTTAAGCGGTTCTTCTCTAAAACGTTCTGGATGTGGATCTCCACCTCTTTGACGTCAAAGGGCTTGTTGATGAACTCGGAAGCCCCCCTTTTGATCGACTCCACCACATTTTTGGTCTCTCCATGCCCGGAGAGCATGATCACCTCGGTGGGCCTTTCCATGGACTTGATTTTGTCCAGAACCTCCAACCCTTCCATTCCCGGCATTTTAATGTCTAAAAGGACCAAATTGGGGTGGGCTTTGGAAACCATATGTATTCCTTCCAGCCCGTCCTTGGCGGAGAGAATGTCATAGGTTTCTCCCAGCCCCTCGGTCAGAATCCATGAAACCTTGGGATCGTCATCGATGATCAGAATTTTTACCTTTTCCTGTTCCATATCTTCCGTTAAGATGCGTGATTATTTGATCTTTTAATTATCATTCATTTTGCTTCTATTATCGGCAGAAATTGGCGATTATAAAGAAATTCAGCTCTCTGCCTATCCTTTGCTTCCGCTCTCTGGTTCTTTCTTTGATCTAATTGCCTGCGATTCCGAAAAGCTTAGATCGCCGGCAGACAAACGAAGAAGGTGGTGCCTTTGCCCGGCTCACTCTCTACCGAAACAAAACCTCCATGAGCTTTCACTATGCGTTCCACCACGGCCAAACCCAGACCGGTCCCTTCCTTTTTGGTGGTGAAATAGCGATCGAATATCCGGTTTAATTTCTCCGGAGGGATTCCACATCCGGTATCCTCTATCTCAACCCGGATAAACTCCACCCCACTCTTGGGATCTTTGTAGCTGCTGTTGCCCACCCTCAATTCTCCGCCCTGTGGCATGGCGTCGATTGAATTTAAGATTATGTTGAGGAAGATCTCCATCATCTGATTCTTATCGACCAGAACGGTGTGTCCTTCATTGTATTCCTTTTTCAACTTTATGTTTCTGCTGCCTAAGTCTCGTTCCACTAACTTTAGTGCCCGATCGAGGACTGAAACGATGTCCCTTTTCTCCATCTCGTACTTGTAGGGATTAGAGAAGCTGACGATCTCCTTCACCAACCCATCCAATCTAAATATCTCCTCTTCCACCAAGTCAAAATACCTTTTCTTGTCCTTGGGATCAGGTTTTTTTTCCTGCAGAAGCTGGAGGGTCCCCCGGATATTGGTGAGAGGTCTTTTCAAATCATGCGTTATCTCAGAGACCAGATTTCCCATGGTTATCAGTCGGGTGGCATTCAAAAGAGATTTCTTCTTTTCGTAGACGGATGCAGCCTGAGAGACGATTATGGAGATTAATCGCATGTGCTCATCGGACAAAAGCTCCTTCTTTCGGTTCCCCACCGACAGCACCCCATGAACGGTCCCTTCGGCTATAATGGGGAATGAGACCAACGTATCCAGATAGGGTGATAGGTCGGAATCTTTTTTTAATTTTTGCTTTATCTTCAGGTTAACTTCATTACAGTCGGAAATGTCTTCGTTGCTCAGAGGGATTACGAAGTCCCGTTTATTGTTCTCACATCCGTGGAGCAGGTTCAAAACCA
>CAYOSZ010000358.1:0-1118 GCA_964406715.1 uncultured Ignavibacteria bacterium
AAAGGCGCTCGGACATCCCCCCGCTTTGCGATCATTTTCTCAGGAAGCTGGCTAGAAACATTAATAAACCTGCAAACGAGTTTGCAGCAGATGCCATGGAACGATTGAAATCATACGATTGGCCTGGAAACGTAAGGGAGCTCAAGAATGCAATCGAAAGAGCCATAGTGGTAGCCAAGGGTCCGACAATCACCGCAGAAGACCTGCCCATACCTTCCACTCCAAAGACAGTGGCGGATGGTAAGAGCCTGGAGGCAGTTGAAAGCGCGCATATAAAAAACGTGCTGGAACAGATGGAATGGAACATTACCCGTTCTGCCGAGACGCTGGGAATCGATCGGGCCACTCTTTATCACAAAATTAAAAAGTATGGTTTACGAAAATAGACGTGAAGTTATATATCCAGCCTCTTTTATTCACAGATAACGACCTTCTCAAGCATCTGACTTCCGTTCTCTTTGATGCTTTCAAAATACCTGTCTCTTTTCTGCAGGATTCCTTCCCTCTAAAAGAGGGATATGATCCGGTGAGAAACCAGTATAACTCCACCTGGATTTTGTCGCAGCTTTTGGAAAAGGCTCCCCGGGAGAATTGCAAGATACTTGGCGTAACCAGTGTGGATTTATTCGTCCCGGTGCTGACCTTCGTTTTTGGCGAAGCTCAGCTGCAGGGTAAGGCGGCGGTGGTGTCAACTTATCGTTTAAGAGACGAGTTATACGGGCTCCCCCCGAACCCGGAAAGGCTGAAAGAGCGCCTGGCAAAGGAAGCGGTTCACGAATTGGGACACACCTTCGGCATAGTCCACTGCCGTGATCCCCGGTGTGTGATGCATTCGTACACCTATGCCGAGGAGATCGACTTCAAATCCAAAGATTTCTGCAGCTCTTGTTCTGTGTTATTGGAGCAGAATAAGAAGCAGACCGCTTCCTGAAACTGAAGCGGCCGAACGTTGGCATCGTATGCCTTATCCGATACCATAAAACACTACGTCTCTTTTAGGTTTCTTTAACCAGAGAGAAGATATCGTAGCGAATTCCCCAATAGCTAAGATGAGCTTTCTTCCCTGTTGTCTTCACTTCCCGGTTTTCCGTCTTCCCCCGAAGAGGCGTCCTTTTTCT
>CAYOSZ010000358.1:1128-3142 GCA_964406715.1 uncultured Ignavibacteria bacterium
CCTCCTCTTCATCCATGACGTATTCCATGGCCTTCTGTCTGGTTTTATCCGACATATCGTGCATGATCACCTGGCTGGTGAAAGAGCCTCGCATACCGGAACCTTTCAGCCATCCTTTTGCCCAAGCGAATATAACGAATAGAACGCCGCCGATTACTAGCAGGAGAACAAGTATTCTGATTATTTCCATTATTGAAATACCTTTTGATCGGTATCAGACACCTTGCCTGATGCCTTAGTTGGTATCGAACACCCTGCCCGATACCACAAACGATTAGGTCACGGACAAGGTATCTGTGACGAACGAAAAAACCTGCTTTGTGTTTTTTTTTGCTTTCTTTTGATTCCTCAAAGGGAGCCCAGACTGTCATGAATGAGAGGCGGTAGATAAAGGTTCTCACTTTCATGCTGGCTGAATCTGAACTCCCTCTTCAGATCGTCAATCTGCTTGTTTACGTATAAACTTAACCTTTTCTCCTTAAAATCTATTTAATAATGTCGGCAAAAACCGATGATCTCTGTTGGTTGTTTGACAAAAATAATTTAGTCAGTTGCATTTGGTTAGTCAAGCCAAAATGTAAGAGATTATATGAGAAGGGAGGGTTAAGGAAAACGCACAAGGAAATTTAAAATTAGTAAAGCAATACGCAATCAGGCACTTGCTCCCGGATAGGTTAGCACGGGCGTCTGGGTAAATTACAATTAAAACTCCAAATTTGAAGAAGAAACGGAAAAACAGGATGAAAGAATTATGATTTTGAACTTTGCTTTTTGAATTTTCAATTCTTATGCCGGAGGTCGGAATCGAACCGACACGAGGTGTAAGCCTCACCGGATTTTGAGTCCGGCGCGTCTACCAGTTTCACCACTCCGGCAATCTATATATTTCAAGCACTTACATCCTCAAGCTTCTCTGCATGGTGGGGCTTTGTGACCAAATTGTGACTACTCAAAATCCTCAGTAAATTTACAGCTTGCCTTTTGTGATCAGGGGAAAGATGGGCATATCTCAGCGTCATGCTAATTGTCTTGTGCCCTAATAGTTCTTTAACTGTAATTAGATCAACACCAGACATTACCAGATGTGAGGCAAAGGTGTGCCTGAGATCATGAAAACGAAAGTTCCGAATTCCTGCCCTCTGTATAGCATTTTCAAAAGCAGTCCTCACAGAAATACAGGGTTTCGCGTTTTCTCTGGCAAAAACATACGGCGACTTAAAATTCAAACTCTTCAATACTGTTACTAACCGGTCATTGATCGGGATTTCTCTCATCTCATTGTTCTTTGTGTTTCTAACGAAGATGATTTTTTGACCCAAATCCATATCTTCCCACTTAAGTTTGAGAATCTCGTTTCTCCTCATACCTGTCAGTAGTGCTGTCAAGATTATAGGCTTAAGATGGTCAGCAGAATTTTCATAGAGCGCCTTGATTTCCTCTTCGGTCAGATATCTTAATCTCTTGTTATTCTCTGTTAACAATCTCACTTTCTTGGCTGGATTGGTTTCTATCATTTCCCATTCTACTGCCTTGTTCAACATGTGTTTCAGGCAGGCAAGTTCCCGGTTCACTGTCGCAGACGCTACAACCTTTGTCCTGTCAGCTTTGTATTCTTCGATTAGCTGAGGATTAATCTCATATATGTATTTACCCGAAAAGCTTCTTAACATTGACTTAAGACTGATCTCGTCTCTATCCCAGGAACGCTTGTTGACTTTAGCGTACCGGATATACTGTTCAGCCAAGGTTTCAAACTTGACTTTTTTCTTCTTCCTTACATCAAGATACTTATTTTCGACAACCTCAGTCTTGAGCTTATGCAATACTCGCTCAGCCAGCTTTTTGCTGGGACCGATTTTTTGCCTTATACGCCTTCCGTTGGCGTAAAAGTCGATATGCCAGTTTTTTCCTCTCTTAAAGACTCCCATAGTAATCTCAAATTTATAAGCATTTTCTCCGCTGTCAAGCGCTTTCTTTGGAAGCCACTTTCTGCTTTTCTATCCATTTGTCAATC
>CAYOSZ010000359.1:0-3132 GCA_964406715.1 uncultured Ignavibacteria bacterium
GCACCGAAAGAGTGAGTGTATCCTGCGCATATGTATCCCTCATCTGTGGTCTGCTGCGCAGTAACAAAATAATCACTCTGAGTCCCTCCATAAGTATGATCCCAGATGATGTTTCCCAAAGAATCGGTCTTGATTAAATAAAAATCGTCGTTACCCACACCAAAGGATTGCGTCGCTCCTGCCACTATATACCCCCCATCTGTGGTTTGTTGAACATACCGGCCCTGTTCCGTTCCACTCCCTCCGTATGTACGAGTCCACAGAATGTCTCCGAGGGGGTCAGTCTTGATCAGACAGACGTCCCAGTCCCCGGCACCAAAAGAGCTGGTGATTCCCCCCACTATATACCCGCCATCTGTGGTCTGCTGTACCGAAACGCCCCAATCACTGTTACCACCCCCGTAAGTACGGTTCCACAGAACACTACCCAGAGAATCGGTCTTGATCAGATATATATCCTTTTTACCGGCACCGAAACTCTCCGTCCATCCGGTCACTATATATCCTCCATCTGTAGTTGGCTGGGCGGAAAGCCCCCGATCCGAGCTGCTCCCCCCATAAGTGCGGCTCCACAGAATATTCCCTGTCGAGTTGGTTTTAATCAGATAAACATCGCAGCTACCGGCACCAAAGGTGTAGCTATGTCCCACCACTATATATCCGTCATCCTCGGTCAGTTGGATGGACACGAAATTATCCTGTCGCTCACCCCCGTAAGTGCGGCTCCACATCCTGTCCTGGGCAAAAGCGGGGCAGGCAGAGAAAACCAGGAATAAAATCCAGAATAGCAGGATCATATTAAGTTTTGACACCAACACCTTTTGTCGTGAGGAGCACAAAACGACAGACCTCATTTTAGACCGCTTTTATGAGAAGCTGTTCTCCTCGGGCAATATATAAATTTTTGAGGTATCAGCAAGATGATTCTGCTTGACAGGAGGGTGAGAAAAAAACAGCCGAACCTCTGAGTTAGAGGCTCGGCCGGGTATCTTACAAGTGAATTTTATTTTGTCTAACAACCGGGTGGCGGACCACCCCTATACAGATAACTTACCAAGGATACAATATCACCTACATTAATTATATCATCACAATTACAATCTCCTACCCATAAGGGACCGGGGGCAGGACCGCCCCTGTACAGATAGCTCACCAAATATACTACATCCCCCACGTTTATGATACCGTCTCCATTGGAATCACCCCGGAGGAAGGAAGTTCCCGGATCCCAGGCTTCGAGCTCCAGGTACATCACCGGATTCTCTGTCCACTCACCCTCGTCGACGACCGCCGCTCCCGCATCCTTATCGCACACATACTGAATGTGCAGATTGCCGTCCCGCATGTTCTGAGACAGCGAAGCCCAATGTTCGCTCAAGCAGTCACCGGCTGCGCAGCCGGGAGTCTTGGTGTTGGTCAAATTGTAACAAGGACCCCAGGTGGCCCCTCCGTCACGACTGCCCGCTCCATATATGTCTCCGTTGCCGTAACCCCCCGCCGATGTGTCGGACGAGTCGAACTGAACCCAGATGCAGTAGATGAAGTTGGAGTCGGGAGGATGAAAGGTGGGATCGACCGCGGATATGCTCATCTTGGCGATGTTGGCGCTGCGATATCCAGGGTCAGTGCCTCCCCAGACCGCGCTGGTGATCATCTGGGTGCCGGTCTCTTTGCTCCAGTGATACAGCTTCGATACCGAAGGATCGAAGTAACCCAGGTCGGGAAATCCGACCGTGGACCAAATTACGTGCAGGCTGTCGTTGTAATCGTAGCAGGCATTCAGATCGTACCAGGCCCGCTCGTCCTCGGGATAGCCGCAACCATAATTGGTGATATTGTCATCGGCGGGAGGATAGTTGGTTCCGTCAACCCAGTCTTCCCCGTTGACCATGGACTCCACGTAAGCGACATCGCCCAGATAACCACACCAATCTTCGACCCCCCCGCAGGCAGGCTTGATAAAAGCTATGGCCAGCCTCTCGGATACGGGCGAAACCTCCACCACCGGTTCGGTGGAGCAGGTGTAATTGAAGTGCGCCAGCGGCCGCTCCTCTGCGTAGTAGTACTGGTTGGGCTCTGTCAGGTAGGTCTGCGTGGAACCATTGAAGTAGTTCTGGCACTCCAACCGAGTCCACTCGGCCCAATAACAACGCTGGTAGGCCATCATGCGCGAGTACCCATCATAGGTGTTCCCCTCTGTCACCACCACATGAACGAAATCCTTGCCTTCCCCCTGATCGTATTTGACCGCAACCCTGGGCCATTTACCTTTCTCGTCCGAGGCAGTGTTAATAATGTAGTCGGGAAGGTCCCAACGGTGGTTGAAGTTGGGGAAGTCCGGGAAGCCGGAACGGGCCAGCATGCAAAACGGGGTAGGATCCCCCATGGGATCCACATGCAACCGATGATAGACCAAAACGGGCAGGCCGTCGTAAGTATGGCTCTGATTGACGAAGCCCGGAGCAGTGCCGCCCGCCAGGTCCACGGGAGTCGGGCCGTGGTAGGTACCATCCACGTTCCTGCCCTTGGAATATACGTAACGAGGTGGGGGTGGAAAGATGCCATCAGACGACATCCAGGAGAAACCACGATGGCCGTCGGGACCGACGATGATCATCCGTCCTATGTTTCCGATCTGCTGTAGTTCGTACCAGGTCGAGTCGAGCTCATCATGGGCGACGATGACACCCGCCTGGGGATTTATGTCGGCACAACTGGTTCTGTTTCCCTTCTGGTCAGCAGAAGGATCTTCCACCGCTTGCGCAGGCAACAGGCTTGATGTTACCCCGGAGCCGTCCAGAGCCATCTCTTCGGATATGTGCCTGATTCCCGGCTTCCTTTCGGATGCGGGAGAAAAGATATACAGCACGCTCACCATGACCATCATCCCTACAATCAGCGGACACATTAGTCTTTTGGACATGTATTCACTCCTTACTTCAGATTGAAAGGTTGGTAAATGAATTCTCTTTCTTTGATCTGCAAATAGTAACATCCAAACTGGATGACACGGGGTTATAACACGAAAAGAGAATAGCAAGCGACCTATGTGAAGGTGCTTGAAGGCTACTTGAACTGATAATAAAATATAACATACTTAAAAGAAAGGTGAAACAATGAGAACAAGCAAAA
>CAYOSZ010000360.1:0-3127 GCA_964406715.1 uncultured Ignavibacteria bacterium
AAGCGATTCTTTTCGTGACCTGACCTCCGCCCTTTCCTCCTCGGAGAGCCCGTGAGTCTTTATACCCGCGAATTCCTCCTTCAGCGCATCCATTTGCCTCTCCAGCTCGCCGGTTTGATCCTTGATTCTCTGCTTGAATTCCGTGGTCTTGCCCTTCAGCTCCTCATCCGAGAGACTATCGTATTCCTGGAAGTGCGCATTGATTTCCTCAACCATAGGTCGAATTCCCTTGATGTCTCTCTCGTGCTTGGAGCCGAATATTTTGGTTATGATATTGCCGGCCATTCACATCACTCCACAAAAAGAATCTTTAGCCTTTTATCATTCTCTACGTATCAGAACGAGACTTTATGAAAGATATACCACCCCCCGCCGTATGGCAACCGTAATCTTGGAAAGAACAAATAACATTGGTTAAGAATTATCTTGCCCGGTTGGCGACTCCGAGTTTAGCGTGACCACTATACCCAGAAATGCACTAAACGGGTTCCTTTTAAAAGACAGTTTCCGATCCAGCCATTTAAGGAATCTCAGCCTTAAAAACGGAAGGAAACACACCCCATTCCATTCCACCGAGCGCACGGCAACCGAATCCTTTATTATCTTTCTGATCTTCCGGATGCTAAAAAAACTCGCCCGGTCATATATTGAGGGCTTAAACCACCCTTTTATTCTTCTGCCCAGGGCTAATAAAGACCAGCGGTTCAGCACCCCTATGAAAATCTTTTCTTTGGTCACCCTTCCCATCTCCCGGAGGACCTTGGCCGGATCTTCACAGAACTCCAAAGTGGTAATTACCGTGGCCATATCGAAAACTGAATTTTTTATGGGAAGTTGTTCCCCCTTCGCCAGGACAAGCTTGAAATTACCTTTTTCTTTAGCCTTTTTGAGCATGGCAAAGGAACAGTCCAAACCGAGTACATCCGCCCCCAAAGATTGAAAATTCTTCAGATGGTTTCCGGTTCCACATCCGACATCAAGGATCTTCAAGCCGCGTATCGGACCAATCAATCTTGTCATCAACTGCTCTTCCAACAAACCGGCGTATCTGCCGAAATCGGTCCGGTACCACTTATCGTAGTTTTGTGCAATCTTTTGGTCGAATATCATTGTCATCAACTCGGCTTGATCACCAATTAAGCTCGTTCAACCCGGGAAAGTAAATGGATTCATTTCTTTCAAATCAAAAGGGGGAGGAATAATCCTCCCCGGATTGAAATCAAGAATCAAACATATCTTTTGTTATGTGAGCAGACCGCTCAAATGATTTTAAGAGGCTCAACTGAAACCTTTGCTCGAGCAGCTATCAGCCGATTGGCCCGAAGAGCCGCTGCTGGAAAAGGCTGAGAACAGCTTCTTCGGACTACCTTCTCCGCACTTCGGGCACTTCAACTCTTTTCCGTCTTCCCCTATCTTCTGTAGTACGTCGAATCTGCGGTGACAAACCCTGCACTCATATTCGTATATGGGCACTTCCCTTCGCCTCCTGACGATAAGCTATAATCCGTAACAATGAACCGTGCAGTTGATAATACGTTTGGCTGAAAGGCTTATTTGCCCATCTTCCGGGTAAGCTTTTTCAACTGCTCGTCGGAGAGCGGAGATCCGTAACCGGCATATCATATCACCGGCTCCGGTGCCTTCCTTGTGGGAATCCCTCCCCGTTTTTCCGATCAAAGAATACTAAGTCGAACTTACTATCCACAACGGGAATTACACTTTTACCGTTTAGCACCACACTTCACTCTGCTTGGTTTACCCTATGCTCAATCAAAAAGAAACCGTTCTTTTGGGAAAAATCAAGCTCAAACCCATTCATTCTCCGATATTTTGCTTTTCCTTCTCTCCGTTCCCTTAAAGAGCAGATTCCATATCCTTAACCTGATTCTTTCTGGATTTCTCTTCCTGATCCGACGCTCCTGTTTTTTTCTCCTCCCGCTTGACTACGAAATCACCCACCTGACATCCCAGGTCCCGGCCAATTATCTTGCACTTGACCATCAACAGGAAGTAAATCTTTTTGCCTTCAACTTCATTTAAAGACTCGTAATTTCCATGTCCTTTGGCGATCACCAGATCGGCCCGATCGAAGATGTTTTTGAACTCATCCGAGCAGTCCTCCAGTATGGTACCTGGCGCATCGGACCCATTGGAGATTATCCTGGCGACCTTCTCCAGTTCCGCATAATAGGCATCCTCCGAGGTGGCATCGTTGATCACCGGTGCTCCTCTTACCGCATAGTATATTTTGTCCCCTGGCATCTGCTCGATCAGGAGCCTGTCGAAGAAAGTCTCCCCGGCATTGTCTCCCAGATAGAGAATCAAGGAAGCTTTGCTGATATCTTCTTTCAGGCTGGGGGTATCATCTATGGCTGGCTTTTTGTACAGCACCTGGTCAATGGTCTTCATCAGTTCAAAGTGATGGCGGGGACCGAAATCGATTATGTTGCCCGCTATGGCCAGCCTGATGGCGCAGGCGAACTTATCGGAACAGCTACCTACCTTCTGCTTCAAGCCGGGATAGAGCCCCTTCACCACCTGATTGTATTCCCGTTTTAATTTCAGGAAGGGATCCGGATTACCAAGAACCTTTCTGATCACCCCATGCACCTGTTGACCCAGATGGGGAGGGGTCTGATTATAAGAGACGTTGCTTAAGGCTTTCAAAACCTGCTGCAATAGTATCTCCCGTTTGTTCTCATCCTGGGTGACCTGCCGGGCGATTTTTATGGTCTGGTCAACAAGGCAGGGTATGCATTCCAGATAAGTTTTCATAGGTCAGCTCCATTGTATATAAAGCAGAAGAAAGAATTATCCACTTCAAATTATTTATGCGATCACAAAATATGCTTCCGATTCCTCTCCGATTTCCACGCGCTTTATCTTATTTTTCTTCTCCAAAACCTGAAGGTACTTAAGAATCTCATTGGGGTGGACTCCCAGGGCAGTTGCCATCTCATCTTTTCTGGTGGGTCTTCTTTTCAAAAGCTCGGTTATGGCCTTTTCCAGATCCTTATGATATGCCCTGCTGGTCGCTCTATCGAAATCCGCCACGACTTCCACTGAAAGCCGGGGGTCAGGCCTGGAAGAGGTCCTTGGTGGAGAAGTTGGGTTCGCTGGTCAGATT
>CAYOSZ010000361.1:0-3127 GCA_964406715.1 uncultured Ignavibacteria bacterium
ACTTACCTTAGAGAAACTGATCTGATCACCCAGGCTGGCTTGGTTCATCGGTTCACCTATCCAAGGAACGCTTCACACTGTTGTATGGCAAGAAAGAGATGATGCCGTACAAACGACTGCTTTGACAGCAATTATAAGGATACATACCGATTTTTCTTGATTTTCGCGGGGGAATTACGTAAAATACAGAGTTTGAAAAACGATAGAGTAACAGTAAATGAGTTTTATTGGTAAAGCTCTCGAGCAATCGGAGACTTAAGCACATCTCAGTTAGAAGGAGGTTAAAGTAATGGCAACGGCAGACAAGAAGGCAGATCTGGCCGGACCCGGCATCGGTGACTATAAAGAGCTGGAAAAGATACTGCCCAAAGATTACAATCCCATCCTGGACCGAAAAGAAACGATGAAGGCTCTCTTTGCCGCTAAGAACTACATCGAGGAGAACTTATGCAAAGAACTGAATCTGATGATGGTTCAGGTTCCCCTGATTGTGGACGTCAAAAGTGGGGTAAACGACATGCTGGATCGGGATGGCTCACGTACCCCCATCCAGTTCCACATATCGAACGACTACGACAAGCACCCCATCGACGCTCAGGTGGTCCAGGCAGCAACCAAGTGGAAACGGGTTGCCCTGAAGCAGTTCGGTTGTAAGGTGGGCGAGGGTATCAACACGGATATGAAAGCGGTGCGTAAGGACTATTTCCTCGACCATGACCACAGCGCCTATGTGGATCAGTGGGACTGGGAGCAGGTGATTACGGAAAAACATCGCAATCTGGATTACCTTAAGCAAGTGGTAAGGAAAATCTGGAAGGTTCTGAAAGGGTCTGAGGACTTTGTGCAGGACATGTACCCGCAGTTGAAGACGGACAAATACCCCAGCCTGCCGAAGGAGCTCACCTTCCTTCATGCTGAGGAAATCCTCGATAAATTCCCCGACATGCCGCGAAAGCAGAGAGAGACGGCTATTTTGCAGGAGTACCCGGCGGTATTCATCATCGGAGTGGGCTGGACCCTTAAGGATGGCTACCCGCACGAGATGAGGGCAGCAGATTACGACGATTGGGTTACGGAGACCGTCTCCGAAGACGGCAAGCCCATGCACGGTCTTAACGGTGACATCCTCGTCTGGAACCAGGTGACCAAACGCCGGCATGAGTTGACCTCGATGGGTATCCGGGTTAACGCTGAAACCCTCAAGAAACAATTGGAGATGACCGGGCAGCTCGACCTGCTGAAGACTCCCTACCACCAGGGAATCGCAAACAACGTGTTGCCGCTTTCCATTGGCGGCGGTATCGGACAATCCCGGACTTATATGACCCTGCTCAAGAAAGCGCATCTGGGAGAGGTCAGCGTCACGGTTTGGCCGCAGGTACTCAAGGACATGTGCGCCAAGAAGAACATCCACTTATTGGAGTAGGGGAGACATCAGGACAATCCAGCCGGCGTAATAATTTAATATTCGAAAGAAACAGGGACCGCTCTTTAAGACTCAGTTTGACATGGGGTGGTCCCTGCTGATATTTTGTCTGGGGTACGGTCTGAAGACCAAGGTAAGAGCGGGAGGATTTGCAAAAGGATGAACCGCTGGCATACCTCGACGTTCTGAGAGAGTAACTGACAGGGAGACGGAAGTTATGGAGGAAACAAGGATCAAAAGAGGCATGATTGAAGTCAATGGGGTTAATCTGTTCTATCGCGATACCGTTTCCGGCAATCAATCTATTCTCTGCCTTCACGGGAAATGGGGTCGGGGTGAAACATGGTCGGATTTAATGTTCAGATATAAGGACAGATACCGCATAATCGCTCCGGACCAGCGGGGACACGGATTAAGTGATAAACCTGTTGCCCGGTATGCGGCGGAGGATTTTGCCGAGGATACATACCAGCTGATTGGGAAACTAGGGTGTGGTCCCGCAATAGTGGTGGGACATTCTTTAGGTGGCAGAAACGTAGCGTATCTTGCCGCGCTCCATCCGGAAGTAGTGAGAGCCCTGGCAATTCTTGACCAGCAAGCTGAGGATTCAGAGACATTGTCAGATTTGCCTCCCGAGAAAGTTTCTCCGGTTGACAAACTGACGGATGAATGGCCAACACCATATCCCACGTACGAAGAGGCGCTACGGGATCTTCGAAAACGATTTGGCTTTGAGTCAAATGTCAGGTATTTTCTGGAAAGCCTGGTTGAGACGGCCGAAGGCTATGATTTTCTGTTTTCTCGTTATGCCATGGCAGCAATCGATGAATATCGCCAGAAATGGTATCATATTCTGCCGCAAATTCAATGTCCGGTACTGTTTGTCCGGGCTTCAGACAGCTGGTGCCTTTCCCGAGAAGAAGCAGAAAAGATGAGAAAGCTGATAAAGAACTGCACGTATTTCGAGGTAAGCAATTCCGATCACATGGTGTACGCGGACAACCCGGATGAATTCTATCCGCGGTTTGACCAATTTCTCAAAGCGATATAGAGACACCGTCGAAAGGAAATCCGGGCTTAACGAGAACAAGACAAAAGATGGGCATCAGATTATATCATATCAGCGACAAGCCGGGCATTAGACGAGAGGATGCACGTGTCTTGGAGCGTCGAACTCAGGTCACATAGTGTATGCCCGATAACCCGGGTGAGTTCTATCACCCGTTTGAGCACTTCCTCAGCTCTTCAGGCTAGACATAGCCGGAAAGACTTCTTGACAGAAGAGGCTTTCCAGGTATATTCTCAGATGTGTTTTGGGAAAAGTTGAACCACACGATAAAAGGAGGTTGAAAATGCGTGCTGTGAGACTGATGGTCGCCTTAGGACTCTTAGTGCTGGTGGCAGGATGTGTGCCATCGCTGCATCCGTTGTACACCGAGAAAGATCTGGTTTACGACCCGGCCCTGATAGGCACCTGGGTCGAGGAGGGAAGTGCGGGCACCTGGACCTTTCGCGATTCCGGGGATCAGGCATACGACCTGGTCTATACGGATGCTGGCGTGCCTGCCCGATTCGATGCTCACCTGGTGCGAGTCGGAGAATTCCTCTTCCTGGACACTTATCCCGGGGAGCCGGATATCAAGAACGACTTCTACCTGATCCATCTGGTTCCGGCACATATCTTCACAAGAGTCCGGATGG
>CAYOSZ010000362.1:0-3117 GCA_964406715.1 uncultured Ignavibacteria bacterium
TCGGTTGGTCTTGTTATCATCTACCACCAGTATTCTCATGCCATGAATATCCGGAGGAATTAGGGGATTGTCATTTGGCTCTTCTTGTTTTTCGAGGGTCAGGCTGAAGTAGAATCGACTTCCCTTATCCGGTTCACTCTCCACGCCTATCTTGCCACCCATCAGGTCGACCAATCGTTTACAGATGGATAAACCCAATCCGGTGCCTCCATATTTACGGGTGGTGGAACCGTCCGCCTGGATAAAGCTTTCGAAGATGGTGGTTTGCTTATCCCGGGAGATACCTATTCCGGTGTCGGTAACGGAAAAAAGAAGTGTAACCCGGTCTTCGGTTTCCTCCTCCAGGTCCACCCCCATCGCCACCTCTCCCCTTTGGGTAAACTTAATGGCATTTCCTAACAGGTTCATCAATACCTGTCGCAGGCGACCCGGATCGCCGCGTAGAAGAGAAGGAACCTGGCTGTGGATCATACAGGTGAGTTCCAATCCTTTACCCGAAGCTTTTGGAGCCAGGGTATCAGCCACGTCTTCGACGGTGACTCGCAGATTAAAGTCGATGGTCTCCAGTTCAATCTTATCCGCCTCTATCTTGGAAAGATCCAGGATGTCGTTCAAGAGCTCCAAAAGTGCCCGGGCGCTGTTCTTGACGGTCTTCAAGTAATCGCGTTGCTCATCGGACAGATCCGTATCCAAGGTTATGTCGGTCATTCCGATGATTGCGTTCATGGGAGTGCGGATCTCATGGCTCATGTTTGCCAGAAACTCGCTCTTGAGTCGGTTGGCCTCTTCGGCTTCTTTTTTTGCTTTCCTGAGATTTTCCTCCGCTCGCTTGCGCTCGGTGATATCATCCGTCACTCCAACAATGCGATGGATCTCGCCCGATTCGTTCTTGACCGGATACACCCGATCACGCACCCAGCATATTGAACCGTCGGGCCTCTGAATCCGATACTCCTGGCTGAATTCAATCTTTCCCCGGTCATGCTTCTCAACATAGGCGTTGACGCGCTCGCGATCTTCGGGATGGACCACTTCCAGCCAAGATTGAGCATCGGTGTAAACCTTCTCGACTGGCCGACCCCATATCTTCTCATAGGCCGGGCTGACGTAGATGGCACTGTTATCGGAGGCATCACTCAGGAAGAAACCTTCACCGACGTTTTCAGCAATCTGGCGTAGCCGCTCTTCGCTCACCCGTACCGCCTCCTCTGCCTTTTTGCGCTCGGTGATGTCGCGGACAATGCCCTGAATGACTTCCTTTCCTCCTATTTGAAATAGACTTGCCGAGACTTCAGCCGGGAAGACCTCCCCGTTTCTCTTTTTGAAATCTACCTCTAAACTTACAAATCCATCCTGGGATATCTTTTCGAATGCCCACCTGCATTTTTCGGACGTTTCCGGCGGATGGAGATCGAATATCGTAAGTGACACAATTTCATCCTTTGTGTATCCAAATAGGTCTAACACCTTTTGATTGACGTCCATGATATTACCCTTCGAATCATGCAGAAAGATTGCATCGTTGGAGTGATGGAACAGATTGCTAAACTTTTCTTCACTCTCCCGCAGCCCCTCTTCTGCCCGTTTGCGTTCAGTTATGTCGATGATAGCTGCCTGCACCGCAGGCTTACCTCGATAATCGATGCGGCTGGCGAACATCTCCACCCAGCATATCCCTCCATCCTTGCGGATCAAACGGTACTCGTATCTCGGGGAGACGTATTTCCTATCCAGGCGATCTTGAAACCGCTTCCAGACCAAATCCTGATCATCTGGATGAACTAAAGACCTGACCGCATCGGGTTGAAGAGAGATAAGTTCATCGACGGTATACCCGGTGATTTCAGCGCTGGCAGTATTGGCAAAGACTATTTGAAAGCCCTGAAGTACAGCCAATCCCTGCAAGGAGTGCTCGATTATGGATCGGTGCTTTTCCTCACTCTCCCGGAGCGCATCTTCCATCTGTTTACGCTCGGTTATATCGCGAACCACCCCGTTGATGCGATAGATCTTCCCGTCAGGTGTGAATTCAATGTCTTTGCGATCACTGACCCAGATTGTCTGCCCGTCTTTGCAAACCACCCGATATTCGGTAGAAAATGGACCGGCTCCTGATCCCTTCTTAATGTGAACATCGACTTCACTGAACACGCGTTCGATGTCGTCAGGATGGGTCATCCTTCGAGTTAGACCGGAAGAATCTGCCTTTATTTCCTCCAGGGAATATCCTGTCTGTAATTCAAATGATGGAGAAATGAAATCATACCGTTTGTTTTTCGGATCATAGCGATAAATCACGTCGGTGACGGTGGAAGCAAACTGCCTGAAACGTCCTTCGCTTTCCCTTAGTGCCTCTTCCACCTTCTTTCGTTCGGAGATGACACTTAAGGCATATATACTGAACATGATGAGAGTACAGAGTACTAACGAGCGCATCCAGATTTTATGTGAATCTAAAGTGAATATCTCCTCGATTAGATTGCCCTCGTGGAAAACAAAAACGTCTACGGAGGATGCCAGAATCCAGTAGAGTGCTCCGAGTCCGATGGCCATCAACGTCATTTTCTTCCATATGTTTGGACGATTCTTGCCCTTAGCCTTCATGCTTTGCCTCCTTTGTCTGTTAGCGTGGGGCTTTATGAATTTTCATTACAATGTTATGCTGACCATCTCAGACAGTTCACGCCTGAGCAGGTCTTTCGTCCCGTCCCCAGCTTCAGAAAAGAAGGGCTTATCTTCCAAGCATAGTATGGAGACTCAAAGCCCCCTTCAGGAGTCTAAATCGGCTTAAAATCAAGGTGCTTTAGTTATGACTTGATGGTTCCATCAATGTCGGCTGGTGAGGTGAGACTGAGGAATTCTTCTGAGAGTGGAAACTGGAATGATCCGTTTCCTCCAACGAGCTCAAAACTCTAACCGTTAGCGATGTCAGGAGAATCATAAGGGAGTTCAAGGACTCAGGAGTAAAGCTAAAGAGCCGGCTGAAATACCTCTTTGACGTCGAAGCGATAATTACCGATTTTGGGTAATATGGAACAGTCCTAATGACATTCTTTGGTGCTCTATGGGAGGCTTAAAGATTGGGCATACGCTGTGAAATGGGATTCACGCAGCATT
>CAYOSZ010000363.1:0-3108 GCA_964406715.1 uncultured Ignavibacteria bacterium
GTTTCCGGCCGGTTCAATGATCGGGACATCTTGACTCTTTTTGCCTGGGGGGAATATCTGCACGTTTTCAGCTCCAGGTTCAGTCTGCGGATGGAGGGTGGTTTTCGTAACTTCCATCGGGTTTACATGTCCAATCGGCTTTCGGCCAATAACAGCCATAACCAGACTTATGTCTTATCACCCACCTTGATCTGGCGCCCTCACCCCAAATTGGATCTGAAGCAAAATTACAATATCCAGGCTAACTATATCTATTATGATTATGAGAAGTCCGTGGAGAGCACAAAAAACAGGTTGTTTCGCCGGGCGAGCTTAAACACCAGCATGGACTATCGTATCTTTGCCCGGGTGAGCCTGGCATTCGGCTATGCCTATGGATATGAAGATTACGGACAGCTCATCTGGAGGGATCAATGGGTGCGGAGGCCGAGCTGGGAGCGCAGGACTCACACTTTCAATTTCTCAATGGAATACAAGCCCGCTTCAAATTTAGTCTTCTCTCCCGAGTATACCTACCAAAAAAGAAAGACCTGGGACCATTTCGCTGAACCGACTACTTTTGTAAAGATGCGGGCATTAACGGATAAATTTCACAGGGACATGATCTCCTTTTCTTGCAGATATCTTATCGACGATCGTAACTATATTAGCCTGTCCGGAGCTCGGCGGGTGCAGGAAAACACGGAGGGTTACCAGGAGACCTCTGACTATGCCACCGTCTCCGTCAGCCGGATCTTTTGATCCAGGAGGACATTGGTGAAAAGGTTTTTTCCAGTTTGTCTCTCTTATGCCGTTCTTTTTTCTCTTCTTCTGATGGTGTATTCTTGTATCTGCGGGTGCAAGAATCCCTTTAAAACCAGAAGCTCTCCGCCGCCTGAGTTCAGCGAGGGTACCTGGGAGACCCCTGCCCTTCCCAAGATTGTGCTGGACAATCTCCTGCATGCGTATAATGAGAAGATCATCGACAATTTCAGTGAGTGTCTTGCCGACTCCTTTCTATTCTCTGCCCCGGAAGATTCCATAGATGCGATCAACGAGGGCCGGGACGAATTATTTACTAGCTGGGATAAAACCGTCGAGGTCAAGGTTACCGACAACATTTTTAAGACCTTTGGACAGAGTTCAGATTCCATAGACTACGTTTTGTCGTTTCACCCCACCTCCTCCTTCCAGGACGAGGAGGGTGATACGGTAGCAGTCCTTTACAGGGACTACCAATTGCTCATATCTGCATCGAAGGGTGCCGACCCGGAGACCACTTCAGTGAAAGGGACGGCTGCTTTTCATATGAGGAAGACCCCCCTGAACCTGTGGAGCATTTATTGGTGGAGAGAACTTCTGCCGCTGGAAGATTACCAGGATTGGGCACAATTCAAGGCCCAATTCAGGCAGTGAGAAAGAGGGTTTTCATGCCAGAATCATCGGAAATCCCGAAGGTGATTGGTCTGTTTCTTTTGGTCCTTATCCTCTGCGCTTTGGAGGTAGGCTGTTTTAATCCCTTTTCTCCCTCCGTTATCGGACCCAGCGTGCTCAAGCCCATTGCTCCCCAGGTTAATCCGGACAGCGTTTTGTACAATTTCAAATATGCCTACGAAAACCGGGACAGCGTTGTGTATGAAAACTGCCTGGATGAGGATTTCGTCTTCACCTATTGGGACCAATCTGACGTGCAGGGAATATTCGAGACTGAGCTTTTAAGAAGTGAGGATATTAGAGTGACAAAGGCTCTTTTCAGGTTTTTCGACGAGATCACGCTGCATGAGTGGAAGGTGGAGCAGGCGCCGGACAGCATAGGAGAGGAAACATGGAAAGCTCGAATAGTAAGCTACGACCTGTTGGTCTGGGATACGGATGGCGACTACAACTACCAATATCTGCAAGCCAGCGGATATGCAAAGTTTTTGTTCAGACAATCCAAGAAAGATAACCTCTGGAGGATCGTTCGCTGGATCGATCTGACGATGTGAACGGAGGCTGACCATTCAATTCAAGGAGGAATCATATGGCTAAGTTGAGCATAAATGTGGATCATGTGGCCACCTTAAGGGAAGCCCGAGGAGCCCGGGAGCCGGATCCGGTGGCGGCTGCCGTAGCCGCTGAGGCAGCCGGGGCAGATGGGATAACGATTCACCTCAGGGGTGACAGAAGACACATTCAGGATCGGGACCTGAAGATCTTAAGGGAGGTGGTTAAAACCTCTTTGAATCTGGAAATGGCAGCCACCGACCAGATGATGGGAATGGCCCTTCAGGTAAAACCGGACATGGTCACTTTGGTCCCCGAAAGGGAGGCTGAGTTGACCACCGAGGGCGGCTTGGATGTGGAGAGCAATTTCGATCAGCTAAATCAAGCGGTGGGCAAGCTCCAGTTGAACGGGATACTGGTCAGCCTTTTCGTTAATCCGGAGGAGGAGAGCATCAGAAGCTCGGCCAAGCTGCGCACCGATTATGTGGAGATCAATACCGACAGCTACGCTAATGCCAAAAGCTTGGCGGATGAGATCGCCCAATTAGAAAGGCTGGAGAGGATGGTCACCTTAGCCCACAGGCTCAATCTGGGGATAAACATGGGGCACGGTCTGAATTATCGTAACATCGTCAATCTGGTTCAAATTCCCCACATTCATGAATTTTCTATCGGCCACTCCATCGTTGCTCGGGCCGTTCTGGTAGGCTTCGAGAGGGCGGTGAGGGAGATGCTGGATCTGGTCAGAAGGTTGAAATAAATAGGTATGCCTGACTGGGTTTCCCAGGCGGGATCATCTGAGTTTTTATGCACTTGATCTTTTTTGTACTGGTTTGGTAGGGGAATCTTCATTGTTTGTCACGGATTCATCTGAACGGGTGGTTAATCCGTTATCTGAAAAAGAAGGGTCCGGAACCTACGATGAACTGTGAACCCACGAACCATCGTCCGGTTACAATCAGGTGGTAAGGCCTTGATTTTCCAAAGGTAGCTGGTGGTTGTTTTCCAACAAAAAATGATTTGACTTTATCCGAAAATCACTTTACTTATGTTCAGGATGTGAAAGTGACGTAATTTCCCGATGGGAAGGAGACTTCAGTATGCCAGAATTTGGTGTAGCCAGCAGAACCGACGTGGCCAAGA
>CAYOSZ010000364.1:0-417 GCA_964406715.1 uncultured Ignavibacteria bacterium
AGTCTTTCTGGTCAATTATCTCTACCAGGGCGGCACTGCACCCCATCCTATTAGCGCTGGCGATCTCAATTGTAATGGAAATGTGGATGTCGGAGACATTGTTTATCTGATAAACTACCTCTACAAGGGTGGACCCGCTCCATGTAATCTCTAATGGGCGAATGATCCAAGCTGCCCTGCCCTTAGGTGATTCATATGGGTCACTACTTGGGCAGGGCAGTTTTTTGTTTTCATGCGTTGTCTTAAGGATAGTTGTCTTTCAATTCACGCTTCTTCTTGCCCCATTTGAATTAAATGAGCTTAGATTCTTTAAGATTTCGGGCTCAGTTTCGAAGCTGTCCCGCAAGAATCAATGAATTTTGGTATTCCCCTGAAGATCAGTTATGGGACTACTTTTTTTGCATCCACCTTAGGTGA
>CAYOSZ010000364.1:427-3093 GCA_964406715.1 uncultured Ignavibacteria bacterium
TTATGCTTAAACTGCCCGGGTAGTCCAGAAGGTCATAGCTGGATACCAGGACGGGAGTGGAGGGAGAGGTGATATCGATTACCTCTATTTGTCGACTTCCCATGGTCAGATAGGCATACTGGTCCTCCACGTGCAAATCCTTAATATCGTCAGAAGTGGGGTAGAACCCCATCAGCTCCGGTGTTTCCGGATCGGTGAGGTCATATATCTCCATTCCCACGTTTTCGCAAGCCAGAAACAAAAGATTGCCCCAGGTGAACACGTTCTTGCACCTTCCCACCGTGGGTACGGATTTGACCAGGAAAGGATTATCCTTATTCGAAACGTTTATGATGGTCAGCCCGGCGGATAAATCCGCAGCGTAAAGATAATCGTCCCTTATAAAGATAGCCCGGACGTTTCCCGGAGTTGAGACAAATCCTCGGGGGATCAAACCCAAAGGGTTATGTATGTCTATAATCTGAATGTCATTCTGCGCGTTTACCAGATAAGCGTACCCGTTCTTTACCTTTACCCCGTAAGTGTATCCATCCGGCTGGTAGTTTCCCACAACCTGGGGATGATAGGGATCTGAGAGGTCCACCACCTGCATTCCGATCAACAGAGCGGTGATGTAGGCGTAGTCTCCTTCGACGTCGACGGCGTTGTTGTTATATGGTGCATAAAGGACGCCTGCCATCCGGGGTTGGGTCGGATCCTCCAAGTTTAGTATGTGAAGCCCGGAATTGCTGCAGATGACATAAGCAAAGTGTTCCTTTACAGCCACGTCCTTGCAACTGCCCGGAATGATCCATCTACCGGAGACGAAGGGGCGATCGGGATTGAAGACGTTGATTATCCTGGTGGGATCAAAGGAATCGGCAACAAAGACGAAGTCTGAATAGAAGAAGATCCCTTTGGTATAGTCGCCCAGCCTCAGGGCGGAGACCTCCCGGGGGGAGGCTCTGTCCTGAACATCCAGGACCAAAAGCCCGTTGGAAGTTAAACCCAGATAAGCATGATCTTTTGCGACAGTGAAGTCCGCTACGGTGGAGGTGTAGTCATAGGCGGAAAGAAGGAAGATGTCTCTTGGGTTGGTAACGTCCAGAATCGAAAACCGCACCGGATTTCCCACATAAGCAAAGGTCCTTCCGCTGTCTGCGTTGACAAAAACCTTGTTTGCTCCCGGCACGTCGTCACTTGATCCAAACAAAAAGGGGGTATAGGGAAAGACGACATTGACCAGTCTCAAGCCCTTTAATCCCGCAAGATAAGCCAGGTTGCCATGTAAGAAAAGAGAGAGAGGCTGAAAACCATCTACATAACAGGAGCCGATCGAGGAGACGTGGAGGGGATTCGAAACATCCAGGACCAGAAGTATTGAATCCCTGGCGGAGACATAGGCACAATTTCCCTTGGCCTTAATATCCGTAGGGAGATGTAGGAGCTTGAAGGTGTTTATCAAGAGAGGCAGGCTATCCGATGTTATGTCAACAACATGTATAGAGCTGTCACTGGTAAGGACGTAAGCGTGATTTCCTGAGATATCCAACTTAAAGCCATCTTCAGGAAGCTCCACCTGGCCGATCTGAGAGGGGGAATTTATGTTTAACAGGTCGACAACGGTTAAACCGTCGAAAAACACGCAGTAAGCTTTTAAATCACGGAATTTAACGTCTCTTAAGTCCGACCAAAGGGTGCTGGAAAGTTTGATGATCCCAGAGTCGGCAACAGACGGACGTTCGGCTTTGATTATCAGGGGAAGCAAGGAAAATACCAACCCCAGAGATAGCACACCCGCGAGTTTTAGAAGTCTTTGCCAGCCCTGTAGCACCATTTGTCCCTTTAGCTTGCGCTTATTCTTCTCCAAGTCGGATGAACAGTGGAGCATAAAGCAAAATTTGGTTACCGTGAAGAAACTTTTTTTATTTCCATCCGGCCAGGATTCATTTCAGAGGAATCTTTTCGAAAAATCAATTTTTCTCTTGACCTGCTTTAAAACAGTTTCTATATTTTGTATGATTTCTAAAACTAAAAGAGAAATTGCTTGAGGGCTTACTCCGGATCCCTCAGGATAGAATTATTAGCCCCCCTATCCTAACGGAGCGAGCCCTCATCTTTTTTTACGTAAAGCATAGAAGAGGTTTTGAAAAAATAAAAGTTGTGTTTTACAGAGTTTCTTCTTATAATTGTATCGGTTTTTGGCGGGATACCATCACAGAAATTAAAATGAATATGGAAAGATATTTATTAAAAGTTGCCGGGTGCTTTTTTGTAGCTCTGGTGATGTGTGGATGTGTGGGCAAAAAGCCGGAGGATGACGTGGCCTTAATCAAGCAGCTTCTGGTGAAGCTCGAAAGGGGAATGAGCCAGAAAAGCGAGACGATACTGGATTCGGTGGTGCAGGACAAAAAAAGCAACCTCTCCTCCCAGCTTTTGGACAGCCTGTACCAACAGGAGAGTCTCGAAGACGCCCGGATAGCCAGCAAGAGCTTTGTGATAGTCGGGGACAGCGCGCAAGTGAGCTTAACGCTGAATTTGAGAACCACCCCGGATAAAGAAGAAGCGGGACAGGTAGAGAAACTGCTTCAGCTCTTTCTAAACAAGAAGAAAGGGAAGTGGAAAATACAGAACTTTAGGGTGGCTTCGAAAGAGAAGCAATAATTTTAAAGATGAAGCTTAAGGGT
>CAYOSZ010000365.1:0-3084 GCA_964406715.1 uncultured Ignavibacteria bacterium
GTGAAGTTCACCGGTAAGAAAAAGGACGTCCCGGAGACAAGCGTTGAGGTACAAGAATGAAAAAACTGTCTTTAATCATTCTTATTCTATCTTCATTATGGGTTTTTTGCCCCGAGGGCTGCCCGGAAGATTCGTCGGATTCGCTGGCCGTGGCCAGGCCCGATTTCGACCAGGTTTTTTCCGCCGCCCTAAGATGCATAAAGATGACGCCTGAGGACTTGAGATTCAGAGACGACTACGTGGACGTCGATTCATTCAGACTTAAGCTGATAGACCGGCTGATGCGTGAGCCGATGGAGACCAAGTCCTTCAATGACGAATTCCTTTCAAAGTGGCTAGGCCGTGAGCCGGAGCATCGAAGGTTCCGGCTGCCTATGATGTGCGCCGATTATCTCAGGATGAGAAACAAGGAAGAAACTTTGGAATTAGAGGATAATTTTCTTTTAAAAAAGTTGAATCTGGAGAATCAAAGGCTGCTGCGGGAGCATGGTAAGGCGTTAGGAAAACTGCCTGAACTTTTGCAACGTTGTGTTACTGAACTCTCCGAATGCATAACACAAGCAGATTTGAGAACCGCGCAAGCTTTCGATCTATTGACTGTAGAGGAGAGGATTTTTCTAAAGGAGAACCTCCCGTTTATTCTCCTGGAAGATATAGAGGATGAGTTCAAGACACCGGAGGAGTTGGATGCTCTGGGTAATTATGAGGAACAGCTTGCCAAAGATATGCTGCCCTCTCTCTCTAAGGTCAAGGTGGGAGAAATCGTTTTTGCTGGTGACGTCCTCTCGTCCGGTACCCAGGCTGTCGTGCTTCAGCTCAGAGAATATTTAGCCAGCCAGTCCAAGATCGAACCGCTGGTGAAAGACAAACAGGACCGGGAGAACGATTTGATCCTCAGGCTCCAGACATCTTGTGGAGAGGTTATCATGGGAGGTTTTGGGTCCTCCAGATATACCGGAAGCCCGGCCATGATAATCGACCTGGGTGGAGATGATGAGTACGAAATTTCGATCGACTCGACGAAGGATTTCGCCTCGTCGGTAATCATCGATCTGGGGGGAGATGATCTGTATAAGGCTGAAGGAGACTTTGTGTATGGATCGGGATTTTTCGGCTCTGGAGTTCTGGTCGACCTCTGGGGAGACGACGTTTATTTGACTAGAAACTTCTCGTTGGGCTCGGGGCTCTTCGGCGTGGGAATATTTATCGACGAACAGGGAAATGATAGGTACTTCGGCGATACCTTCTGCCAGGGTGCAGGCAGCTTCGGTATGGGATTCCTCGTGGACATGCAGGGAAGCGACCAGTACTCGGCTGCGCTGTATGCCCAGGGATTCGGATTCGTATCCGGACTCGGTGCGCTGATAGATTCCTCGGGAAACGACAACTACTTCGCAGGCGGCAGGTATAAGGACATCCTGCGGTATAAAGATCATTATATCAGCCTTTCGCAGGGATTCGCCTACGGTTTGAGACCGATGATGTCCGGGGGAATCGGGATGCTGTATGACCTGTCCGGCAATGACGTTTATACCTCCGACATATTCGGCCAGGGATCCAGCTACTGGTTCAGCCTGGGAACCTTGCTGGATGCGGAAGGGAACGACAAGTACGTCTCCTTTCAATATGCTCAGGGTGCGGGAACTCATCTGACCCTGGGAATCCTCGAAGATGAAGCCGGGGATGACGTTTATATCTCCCATGGTGTTTCCCAGGGCTGTGGACACGATCTGGCATTGGGCATGTTATGGGACAAGTCCGGGCATGACAACTATGTCTCCGAAAGCCTGTCTCAAGGCGCTGGCAGCGCCAACGGTTTTGGAATTCTAGCTGATGAAAGCGGCAACGACGGGTACTACATACAGGTAGAAGCCAACACTCAGGGTTATGGCAATCCCAGAAGAGATTATGGTTCCGTGGGAATGCTTCTGGATTTCTCCGGCAGAGACCAGTATAACGGAAACGGCAAAGACAGCACCTGGTGGACCACACCGTCAAAATGGGGAGTGGGGGTGGACAGATAGAAGGCTGTGTCAGTGTGTTCGAAGCAAGAAAGGCTTAGAACCATGAAGAGGTTTCAGTTATTAATCATCTGCGTTTTTATTATCTTTTGGGCACAAAGTGGGCTCTGTCAGGCTCCGAGCGAAGAAGATGAACTGAAGAGGAAGGTGGACAGTCTATTTGTGCTTGCCTGCGGAGGATTGGAGAAATATCGGGACCAGCAGCAGCCGGCGGAGAGCACTCTGGTGGAGATGGGAGATGAAGCAGTCCCGTACCTTTTGGAAAAACTGACCACCCAGAGCGCCAGGGAGAAATGGACTTTGATTCGCGTCTTCGGAAAGATCGGCAAGACAGCCACCCTTCCCGTGATAGAGCGTCTGGACAGCAAAGACAAAGACGAGACCAAGCTTGCTATAAGAATTTTGGGCGAGATAAAGGACAATCGGGCAGTGCAGCCTTTAATCGGGCTAATAGATATAGAAGATTACAACATTAGAAGCAATGTTTGCGAGTCCCTGGGGAGGATAGCCGATACCACGGCATTTACTGACGTAAGCTTACGCATGGAGGATTCAGTGGAGGTGGTCAGAAAATGTGCGGCGGTGGCTTTGGGGAAGATGGAAGACACGCGAGCAATTCCCCGTCTGGTTCGAGGACTGTCTGATCCACATTTCAGTGTTCGCATGAGTTCGGCTAATTCGCTGGTCGAAATAGGAGAGCCATCTATCAAATCACTGCTTTTTCTATTAGATCACTCTGGTGCTCCAACCCTTCATCTGGCAATCGAATCGCTGGGCAGATTGAAATGTGAAAAGGCGTTGCCGGCTCTGTTGGCAAAGCTGAAAGACGAAGACTGGGCAACCAGGGCTTTTACGGTGGAGGCACTGGGAGAGATCGATGACCAAAGGGGAATTTCGGCTATCACAGAGATGAAGAAGGATGAAATCCATCCATTTGTCTTGAACAAGATAGAACAATGTTTAAAAAAGAAGAAAGATTGAAAGACCTTTCTCCTGATCCCCCTCTCCATTTCATGGAAAGGGATTCACCCTGAAAGGATTCACCCTGAAGGGGACAAAGGGG
>CAYOSZ010000366.1:0-3069 GCA_964406715.1 uncultured Ignavibacteria bacterium
TCTGAAGAGAGATTCAAATGGGTCGAAGAACGAATAGAGTGACTCATTTGTCCCCTTGAGCCCGACAAAATAACGGATGTGTAGGATTCTGAGCCGCTCTTGGACTGCAGCGTCGCTGTAGTTGCCCCACATTATCCAAAACCAATGCCTCTGTGGCAAGGTTCTATCAGGATCAGCATGATCGAACCAGTGTTGCTCGAAGAAGTTGCCAAACAAGTTCAGAGTCGAGTTCGCAAGTGCGTCCTCTCTAGTAACGAACCCTACCTCCATGAGCGCGGATCCAGATCCATCAGAAAGGCATGTTGATTCGGCGTATGCCGCAATTCTGTGCTCAATAATCTCATGTGAGCAGAGAAGTATAGATTTGTCTGAGTAGAGAGCATGTTGTGTCCTGATGTATGAGGCGATTGCTACCTCTTCATCTGTCACATAGACTGGTATTGTCGTACCATACATGTCAACCTCCCGTTGCATATCGCTCGATGTGATTGTGAACGACACAAGAACAAAGACGATCAACAGCATTCTTGTCATGTTTCTCTTGGTAAGAGTACTGCTGATGTGCGTTCCATCCCCAAGTATATTGGTCATGAATCCTGTACCCAACAGCCCAATCAGTGATATACTCATAAGAAGGGTGGCAATGCTAGCATATGGCTCGATGTTCTGCCAGAGGACGTTGTATAGCTGGAGATACACAATGAAGGGTGTAACTAACAGGATTGAAATTAAGAGGAACGAAACTTTTCGGGTTTCCAGAAGTTTCATGGTTCCATAGCTCGCAAAGCAAGCAATGAAAGGGCTCAAGAGATTTCGTGTGTATGCGGGGTTTGGTAAAAACAGCATCAGAGGGAGGAGAAGAAGAAGCAAAGTTGCCCATTCCTGCTGCTTCTCAAATACAAGAGTATGACTAGTCCAGACAGTTCTCATAAGAGCAATGACACCATAGATGGCGAGAAATAGCGTGATACCATAGAATAATGTATAGTCGAGGGTTATACAGATTAAGTCTCTTGCATATGGCAGTGACCATGAGGGAAAGAGACTATCAGGTAATAGGTGCTTGGGTGTCGCACCTAGGAATACGAATGAGATTGGGAAGATTGCTGCTATTCCTACAAGAAAGACAAGAATCATGAATCGATTGAGAAGCTTGGCTTCTCCGCCTGTCCATTCTCCGCGGACCATCCTCTTGAGAGCCTTGTAGAACAAAGCAACCGGAATAAAAACAAAGAGGACAACAGCCATCCTATGAAAGAGCATCATGACAATGATTACGACTATGGTCTGTATGAGGTTTCTCATACCACCTTCTCTGCTCCATCTCATGAAACCGAGAATACACAGGGGGAGGAGTGCTAGGAAAGGTGCTCGAGCAGTGGGACTGTTGTAGGTATACTCATAGGTGACTGGTATTAAAACATAAAACAACACTCCAATCACACGTATCCTTTCATCATCAAAGAGCTCTCTCATAAGCATGTACGAGAACAGTATTGAGAGAACCGAGAAGAAAGACACGTAGACGAAAGAAGCAACTTCAAGAGAGCCAAACAAAACCAGGAACATGGCAAACATCGCGATGGAACCAATTGGGTAGCCTGAGAATGTGAACATGCCAAAGTACGAGGCTGGCGAAATCAACCATGTTGCTGCATATCCATCAAGGAGTGAATATGATTCTGTTGCGAGAATATATCCATCGTAACCCTCGAGATGTGGAACTCTCGGAATCCTAAGAACTATAGCCAAGATGATGACGAGTATTATAGGCGAGTGCTTCTTCATGTTTTGATAATGTGGTATTCTTGACAACCATTGACTACATCGTCTAGTCGCTGAAAGTAGGCTGGTTGTGACCTCACCCCAGCGGTTCCGGGAAGCATCCGTTCTATGAACTGCAGATGCGTCTCTGACTGCGGTCAAAGAGGAATGAGCTACGCGGTGCGCTTGATTGGCAAGATTGGTTTTCAGCGCCACCATTCTCTCGATGAATATCCCAACCGGGACTAATCCTTGTGCGTAGTCCATCTCAAGCTTTCTGATCTCTTCCTCTATTCGCTCTATCTCATCCTTACTTTGCTGTGTTTTTACTTGCTCCCGATCTAGCGCACTCAGCAGTCTTCGTCCCAGTTCTCTTGTCGCATTGGATGTTTTGTCGAGTAGATTTCTCCCTTTCGGTGGGTGAGTAGATGTAAGAGGTACTACGAAACCTGTAAGCATGCCTCCAGCGTCTATAAGATCAGCTAAGAGCTTCTTCGCTTGAATGCTGTATTCCTTGTGAGATATTAGGCCTCGCATGAAATCAAGGTCAAGGTCTTTGATTTCAGCCTCGATGCGTCTTATTTTCTTCGAATCGGCCATTGTTCCGGTATCTCCCACAGCGATACGATATTCTTGTAAACTGATACATCTTTGACAAAAGCGATTAGCCCCTATATGTTCTATGGCGAAGTTCTTCGATTGTGAAACTACTATCATCCGTCCATGAGCAGTTCGATTTGATTCCACACCCTGAAGCAGATTACGTCAATGTTGATAAGGTCCTGTGCCGCGTCTATGGTTGGCAACTCCTGCATACGGGCCATCACGTTCTTGGAGGAGAATATCAAGGAACGAATCGGTGAGAGTTTAAGCAAACCCTAATGCGGAGGCTATGAATATTCTCGGAGGGAAAAAGTATCTGGGCACATGGATGCCGTTCATCCACTACCGCGGCAGAAATGACTCTGCTGGAGCTTGGAACTCATGAAGGACTAGAACTTCTTGATTTTCCTACAGGCGGTTCATGGCGTAAGACTGAGCTGATTTTCAAAGAGTCGAGTATTACGGATGTAATCATGAAGAGACTCGAAACAACTTCATTTATAGTCTGGGCTCCATTTCAGGAAAGAGCCCTGCCTGGAGAAGTTATCTGTGAGCTGCCTGATGGCTCTGCGGCGGTGACAATAGACGGGAGTTCTTTGTGCTTTGGTTTTAATCCATTCATGATGCATATATGCAATCTTGGAGAGGGGTATCGAGAGTGGCAAGAAAACCATCGAAATAATCTTCTTCTTCAAATCTACT
>CAYOSZ010000367.1:0-3059 GCA_964406715.1 uncultured Ignavibacteria bacterium
CGAGCCGGGAAGCTTTCCCCACGGCCAAGCTCTATCGCATCAGCTCCGAAGGGGGATTTCCGGAGGCGCTCAAGCTGCCCGAAGTGGGGCTGGCATCGATTTCGCCGGATGGAACCAAGCTCGCTTTCAACAGGAGATCCAGGGAATTCCGAACCTGGAAACGCTATTACGGGGGTTTGGCACAGGACATATGGATATATGATCTGAAGACCGATGCGGTCGAAAAGATCACCGATTGGAAGGGAACGGACAACCTGCCCATGTGGCATAACGATAAGATCTACTTCACCTCCGACCGGGAACACAGGCTCAACATATACTGCTATGATCTGAAGACCAAACAGACCCGAAAGATCACCAACCACAAGGACTACGACGTCAAATGGCCCAGCCTGGGGCCGGGCGCCATCGTTTACGAGAACGGCGGCTACCTCTACATTTTGGACCTGACGAGCGAGAAGACCAGAAAGATCACAGTGGAGGTTCCGGCGGAGAGGATCTTTACGCGGCCCACCTGGGAAAAAGTGGGCGGCATGGTTTTGGACTACAGCCTTTCCCCCTCCGCCAAAAGGGCTCTGTTCACCGCCAGGGGCGAGGTGTTCACCGTGCCCGAGGAGAAGGGAGAAGTGCGCAACCTGACTCAAACTCCGGTTGTTCGGGAGATGTTTGCCGCCTGGTCGCCCGACGGGAAATGGATTGCCTACCTCTCCGACAGAACCGGCGAATACGAACTGTACCTGAAATCTCAGGACGGCAGCGGCGAGGAGAAGCGGATCACCTTCGACGGCGAATGCTACAGGTTTCCGCCCCGCTGGTCGCCGGACAGCAAGAAGCTCCTGTACTCCGACAAGAAACTGCGGCTCTACTATGTGGACATAGAGAAGAAAGAGCCGGTATTGGTGGATAAGGCTGAGGTTTCGGAGATTCACGATTACGCCTGGTCGTCCGACAGCAAGTGGATAGCCTATTCCAAGAACAATCCGGCCTACTTTGCCTCCATTTATCTCTACTCTTTGGATAAAGCTAAGGTTCATGCGGTCACAGGCGACCTGACCGACGACTTCGAGCCCGCATTTGATCCGGAGGGGAAGTATCTGTACTTCGTCTCGGCCCGCACCTTCAATCCCATCTTCAGCGATTTTGAGAGGACCGAGTTCGTCTACCGCAACACCAGGAACGTGTACCTGGTTACACTGCAGGCGGACACCCTCTCTCCCTTCGCTCCGGAGAGCGACGAGGAGGAGGTGAAGGAGGAAGATGAGGAGAAGGACGAGAAGAAGAGCGATGAGGATAAGAAGAAAGACAAGGAAGAGGACAAAGACAAAGACAAGGACAAAGATAAGGACGTCCAGATAGACCTGGAGAATATCGACCAGCGGGTGGTGGGTGTGCCCATCGATCCGGGCAACTACACCGGTCTGGTGGCCACCGAGGGAAAGATCTTCTACCTGACCATGCCGGCCATATGGTCCCCGAACGGGGGGGGCGGCCAGAATGAGCTGCGCATGTACGATCTGGAGGAGAGGGAAGAAAACACCGTCATCTCCGGCATCAATAACTACGATATCTCATCCAAAGGCGACAAGATCATCTATAAGAGCGGAAACACATACGGCATCGTTGACGCCAAGAAGGGAAACAAGGTGGGCGACGGCAAGCTGACCCTGTCGGGAATGGAGATGAAGGTGAATCCCCAGGGCGAGTGGACCCAGGTCTTCAACGAGGCCTGGCGACTGGAGAGGGATTTCTTCTACGACCCCAACATGCACGGGGTAGACTGGGAAGGGATGAGGGAGAAGTACGGGCAACTCGTTCCGTACGTAGCCCACCGCTGGGATCTCACCTATCTGATAGGCGAGTTGATCGGCGAACTGACCACCTCTCATACATACGTGGGCGGTGGCAAGATGCCCATGACCGAGGCCGTGAACGTGGGACTTCTGGGGGTGGATTTTGAACCGGATGGAAAAACCGGTTTCTACCGATTCAAGAAGATATATAAGGGCGAGAACTGGAGAGATGGCCGGAAAGCTCCGCTGACAGAACCCGGTGTGATGGTCAACCAAGGTGATTATCTGATTGCGGTGAACGGGGATGAGGTGAAGTATCCCGCCAATCCCTACCAGTATTTCGAAAAAACCGTGGGAAAACAGGTCAAGCTCAAGGTTAACGACAAACCCTCGGCCGAAGAGGCCCGCGAGGTAACGGTCAAGCCAGCCGATTCGGAGTATATGCTGCGATACTTAGACTGGGTCCAGACCAATCGCAAGAGGGTGGAAGAGGCCTCCGACGGCAGATTGGGATACGTTCACGTGCCCAACACCAGCCTCTGGGGAGTGAACGAATTCGCAAGTTCCTTCTTCCCCCAGACTCGCAAAGAGGGACTGATAATAGACGTTCGTTACAACGGCGGGGGAATGATTCCGGACATGTTCGTGGAGCATCTGCAGAGGAGGGTGTTGAGCTTGTGGTCTCGCCGGGAAGGTCTGTTGTCCAGAACACCCGGTGTGGCACTCAACGGGCACATGGCGTGCATAACAAACGAATACGCGGGCTCCGGGGGAGACGCTTTCCCCTTCTACTTCCGGGAGCTGGGATTGGGACCGCTGATCGGGACCAGAACCTGGGGCGGTCTGGTGGGAATCTCCAGGTACATTCCTCTGATGGACGGCGGATCCGTGACCATCCCGGAATTCGGGTTCTTCAATCTGGAAGGCGAGTGGGACGTGGAGAACTACGGAGTGGATCCGGACATAGAGGTGGATAACCGGCCGGATCTGGTGATCAAAGGCCAGGATCCACAGTTGGAGAGGGCCATCCAGGAGGTTATGAAGAAGATAAAAGAGGAGCCTAAAAAACTGCCGGAGAGGCCCAAGTTCCCGGTCAAACGATAGGTTCGACCAGACCAGAAGTCGAGTTGTGCGATGGGGTAGCTTTCAAAGATGGTCCCGCAAACGAGGCTGTTGCCGGGTGGGGATAAACCTCACTAGCTGGGAAGAAGGCTATGGAAACGAAGTTGTCGCGGCACAGGATCACGTCGCGACGACATCCAGCCGATT
>CAYOSZ010000368.1:0-3059 GCA_964406715.1 uncultured Ignavibacteria bacterium
AGCTGAACTCTACTAGATATTGTTCATTTTCGACATCTACATTTACTTGGACTTTTACGTCCTCTATCTCTTGTGAACCTCTAAATGCTCCAAAGAGTAAGGAGTCCACACTTGTATCAACATGAGGAATTTGTTTGGGTCTATACTTCTCTAGTTCAAACAGCAGACTCTCAGGAACAGGTGAGAGTTTGAACCAGCGCAAAAGACGCCCGTCCTCTTTACTTGTAGCATATTCTAGAACCACTGGGGCAGTCCATTGATCTTCTCCCTCAATCTCATCGATGAACCAGAGGACACGGCTTTCTCCAATATTGGTAAGGGCAATCAGACTTCTCGTAGAGGAATCAGTCATTGTCCTTGTAGATGTCCTCAGAATCGATGGATCAGTCACACACTGATGCCAGCCAATTCTCAGTCCGGTCTCTCTGACACCTGGCTCAAGACCAATGAGAGGTTGTTCTTCATCTGGAAGAACAAACCATACATCATGAGTTCCTTCCTTCTCTATCCAGACAATCTGACCATAGACCACGTCCTTGAGTGGGATTTTAGTTTGAGTAGTGTCCTTCAGACTCTCAGCACGACGCATCAACCTTGAGTATATGAACTGGAAGTCATACTGCGATTGTGAAGTTTCTTCAGCTTGATTCATTGGTCGAAAACCCATCTGGTATAGTTGCCATTCAGCCAGGGACTCCCAGAGAGCTGTGACAAGACTATCAGAGGAATTGAGAGAGTGTGTCTTGATGGCTGTGAGGAGAGCAAGGAACAGGTTGTTACCATAAAGTGAGATGATGTCAGGACTCAACTCCTGCGTCATCTTTAGTACTGCCCTGTTGTCAGCTGTAAGAACGTCACCTAATGTTTCTCTTAAACCTTCAACCTGACTCCAGAACTGAGTTCTCCAAGAATCTTGAAGTATAATATCTCGTACCTCTTGAAGCGCAGTGAGTAGAATCTTGTCATCCGGAGAGTCCAAGGGTACATCTGCACATAGTCTGACGATATCACGACAGCAAGAGTATAGCCTAGTGTTCCTGCGTAGTTGTTTCATCAGAAACTTTGCTGCGCTCCTGAGCCGCTTGATCTCTCTCTTGCGAACTGACAGTGAGTCTACCTCATCCAGACCGGTTCTTTGATACATTGGCGGTCTTCGAGAGGTCCCCACCTCATACTCTCGATCATTAGGGTCAATAGGCATCCTATCATAATGCCAACCCCTCTTGATCTTTGAGAAGTCGACATATCGTAACTTTGATCTAGGAGGTTGTGGAGGGGGTCTATCAGGAGCGTAGGTTAGTCTATCAGTGAGCGAAGAAGAATCATTTGTCGTTATGGCCAGTGAAACTCTCTGCCATTGTTCTTCTGTTGTTTGTACTTTCTCTGTTGATGGTGTTTCGTGTCTTTGAAGACTTGGAATGAGTGTCGTCCCAATCTTCTGCAATTGCTTCGCAGTCTTTGATGTGAGGGGAGCAAGTGATGAATAAACGCCCCCGAGTGTCACAGAACGATTGTGCATAGGCGCTCCCTCGAAGTCACTCTCATAGACCTCTTTCTCAGGGACAACTCCATCACTTCTGGAGAGTCCTCTGTACTTGCATGCCCACCCCTTCAAATGTGGCACTCTTATAGATTGTATCCAGGGGGGTATTTTTGCTGGAGTGTCTTGGATGATGAACCTTGTGTCCTCTTTTCTTGGAGTCTGCCTACCAAAGACTCGAGGGGCAGTTGGAACATTGTAGATAATCTCATCGAGGTGAAACCGTCGGGGGGAGTCATGGCGAAGGGGTCTAATGCAAGCTCTTTGATAGTGCTTGTTCATCCTTGTGTGAGAGACACCATTGTCAATCCAGATCACATTCACGTTCTGAGTAGGTAATGTGTCCAGAAGTTGGTTCTCAATACTTCTCAATAGTTCTATCCTTTCTGTGTGGATCATCTCTCTTAGTTGTGCCCATCCATCAACTATGATGATTCGCTCAGAGTCAACTGATTCCTCGTCGTGTATCTGTGTCATGATTTCAGCTAAGTCAATGTCTTTCCCATAGAGAAACGAATCAATAGTTTCCCTCAAGTTGAGGAAGGTGAACCTCTCTAAGAGAGTTGTAAGAGTACTATGCCTTTCCTTCGTGATTTGTTTCTTTTTCAGCAAGGTGTCAAGACCAAATCTTCTCTTTCTGAGCTGGTCAGTGGGATAATCCCCCAGAAGGTCTAGCCAATAGACCTGTAGCTTCTTGTTCGATGGTTGAGAGAGCTCCTCAATGTGATTCAACAAGTGCCAGTTCCGAGAGACCCATGCCGCGGCATTCCCAAATGAAGTCGATGAGGGAATCGAGATATAGTGTGTCAATAGTCGTTCATCTGAAACTCTCTCCTTGAATGGGTCCTCAACTGGTAGTGACAAGGCCGCGGATTGATTCTTGAAGATTTCATCCAATTTCTTGTCCTCAAGAAGCATTAGTGCAACTCGGGGAGCAGGCACATTAGCGTCCTTTGAGTCAAGAACTAGTGTTCTTGATTCGTTATTACTAAGATTGCTAGTGAGAATCTCAGCGGTCAGTTCATTGAGAAGAAGATGGAAAGCCTTGAAGACCTCTGAGTAGTCTTGATCTGTGTCCAGTACAATGACTCCTTTCCAAAGGTTCTTTGGAAAGGTGATACCAGCTGGAATCAGACCCTTTGTTTCTTCAAGTAGTGCCCTCTCATAAGCTCTGAGTTGCGTCAGGACCCGTTCTTCGGGGTCTGATTCTATCGTTCTTTCCCATTCTTCCTCTGTCAAGACCCGTTTCCAAGCATAAAGCACAGGGGGCAATTCCTTCTTCTTCCCAGTTTGGACGGCGAAGAGATTGAAATCAAAGGAGGTCTTCGACTTGATCTCAATGATCATCACAGGAGTCCAGAACACAAGCCCCTTGATGTTCCGTCTGATGAACACCGCTAGATCTATTCTCCCCTTTCCTACAGATCCTGTCACTGGAAGCTCTCCAACAATCAGGACTGATGAAGGTTGATCAAGCATCATATCTCCTGCAAAGATTACAGACTTTAACGACTTGGGA
>CAYOSZ010000369.1:0-3057 GCA_964406715.1 uncultured Ignavibacteria bacterium
ATAAGGAAAAACTGTTGCTTGGTTTATAGTGTAACTGAAAGTTGGGCAGGATGCTGTTTTTCACCCTCAGATCATCCCGTCCGAAAACCGAAAGGGGCTGATGCAAATAGTTCAGACTTAGGGTCAGACTTAAGGGATTTGACAGTTGGTATCTCAAGGTGGTGGTGTATGCGCCAAAGCTTCCGCTGGCCGCATCACTGGAGAAATAGGAGAAAGTATAACTATGGTTTATCCTGAGCCTTTGGGGATCAAGAAGGCTTGAGCTTTCGGCGTTGGATTCGACTCCCAAGAGATTATCACCGCTGGAGTTGACATCGGAAGATTGGACCTTAGGCGAAGTCAGGGATAAACAGAACAACAACCCCAAAAGAGAAAGCCAGAAAATTTTTCCTGCCTGTTTCATCAAATTCACCCACCTCTTATGAATTTACCTTAAGGAAATATAGAACCTGGTTGAAAGCCTGTCAATGTTTTTCTTAGGAGAACCCCGAAAAATCTTCGGTCTTAGGCGGCCCAATTCATCGAGTCATTTGAGAACTTGATAAACCGAGCATTTACTCTTACCGCAAAATTCTACGCCAGAGGGAAAACCTTCGTTTGGCTAAACTATCTGGCGAGAAGAATCACCTCCGCTTTTTGGAGCTCTTCTGTTGAGTTAATCCCCATAGTTTCTGAAGAGTGGAGTGCCTTTACCGCCCCAATGGGCATCTGCTTGTCCAGCAAAAGCTTGAGCGTGTCCGTCAAATAGTATTCCCCCTGTTTGTTGTCGTTGGTTACCCTTTCCAAGACGGAAAACAGGGAGGTTCTATCAAAACAAAAGGTGCCCGTGTTGATCTCCCTTACTTTCTTTTCATCGGTAGAAGCGTCCATCTCCTCCACGATTTTCTGCACCATTCCGTTTGGATCCCTGATTATTCTCCCGTATCCGGAAGGATCCTCGAAGATGGCGGTCAAAACCGTGGCAGCAGCTTTCTTCTCTCGATGTTCCTTAAGCAGCATTTTTAAAGTATCTGCCCTCAGCAGCGGAACATCCCCGCATAGAATCAAAACATCGCCCTCGAAATCGGACAAAAGCTCTTTGGTTTGCAGGACCGCATGTCCGGTTCCCAGCTGTTCCCGTTGAAGTACGAATTCGACCTTCAGATGTTTCAGGGAGTTTTGGGACTGTTCCCACCTATGCCCCACCACCAGGATAACTCTTTCTGCCCCCACCTGCCGGGCGGTTTCGATCACGTATTCCACCATGGGCTTTCCACCCAACCGGTGGAGCACCTTGGGCAGATCGGACTTCATCCGCACGCCCTTCCCTGCCGCCAGAATGACCGCCACTGTTGGTTTTGTATGCATTATTTCCCCTCGGGGTAACCTGCGGAATCCATATGTGCAACCTGAAGGTTGGGTTACCTTTTCCTTAGGATCTTATTTTCCTTGTCGACGTAGACTACTTTGGGCTGGTATTTTTTCGCTTCCTCGAATTCCAAATGGCAGTAGGAGATGATTATCAACAGATCCCCCACCTGTCCCAATCTGGCTGCGGGACCATTTAAGCATATAGTCCCGGAATTTTTCTCTCCTACGAAAACGTAGGTCTCGAATCTGGCACCGTTGTTAAGGTTGAGCACCTGAACCTTTTCATTGGGCAAAATATCAGTGGCATCCATAAGTTCTTTGTCTATGGTGATGCTTCCCTCATAATCGAGATTGGCCTCGGTGATTTTGGCCCGATGTATCTTTGATTTGCAAACTGTGATTAACATGGTTTAAATCCGCTTGATCCGCTCAATCCACTGACCGCTTTTGCTGTCTTAATTTATACGAATGCTGAAAAGAAGCAAGGATTTTCCTTCGATCCCGTTCCTTATTGCTTTTACGTTGAGTTCCGAATCCTCTTTGAGCCCTTTTACCAGATTATGAGATGATTGAAGAATTGCTTGTTACCACCACAAGTCTTGAACCACGTAGCCCCGCCAAAGGCGGGTCTGCCGAGGCGTGAAGCCTCGGCTACGCGGACTTGCTAACCCACCTTCACCTTGATATTATCTATGAGCCTTGCCTTTCCAAAACGCGTAGCCAGGGAAATCAAAACCTCACCTTTCAATTTAGTCAGAAGCTCAAGAGTGTGAGCGTCGGTGATGGCGATGTAGTCTAATTCGGCTGAGGGTTGTTTGCTAATCATATTCCTCATTCGGGTGATGATCTTGTTGGATCTTCTCTCCCCCTTGCCGATTAACCTCTTGGCCTCACGCAGCGATCGATACAGAACCGCCGCCTGTTTTCTCTCTTCCCCCGAGAGATACTTATTTCGCGAACTCAAAGCCAGTTCATCTTTTTCCCGGACCGTCGGTGCGATTATCATTTTGACTTTATAGTTTAAATCATCCACCATCTTCTTCAAAACCACCGCCTGCTGAGCATCCTTCTGTCCGAACACCGCCACATCCGGCTGGACGATATTGAAGAGCTTAGCCACGATGGTGGTTACTCCCCGAAAATGCCCGGGCCTTATCAGCCCTTCCAGTTTACCGGTGATCTGATCAACGTTCACATAGGTTAAGTATCCTTCCGGATACATGTCTTTTGCCCGGGGGTTGAAAACGAAATCACAACCCTCCCGTTTTAGCAGCAATCTATCCCGTTTAAAGTCTCTGGGATACTTCCCCAAGTCCTCTTTGGGTCCGAATTGAGTGGGGTTAACAAATACGCTTACCACCAGAACGTCCGACTTCTTTTTGGCAATCCGAACCAGACTGAGGTGACCTTCATGCAGATAGCCCATGGTGGGGACGAAACTGATGGTCTTCCCTTTGCTTTTCAGCTCCCCGCAAATCTTTTGCATTTTCTTGGGTGATCTGACCGTATGCATTCGTAGCAAATTGAAAATTCAAAAAGAAAAATTTAAAATTGCAATTCAAAATTCAAAATCTGTTTTTGGAGTGCAGAAGCTTGCTTCTGCGGTTTTAGGTTTTGTAGGGACAATGCTTGTCCCTATCCCTACCCTAATACGGACAGCCACACTTCGTGCTGAGCGCACTCAGTGCGAAGCAAGGGCTGTCCCTA
>CAYOSZ010000370.1:0-3055 GCA_964406715.1 uncultured Ignavibacteria bacterium
ATGGAGACTAAAGAGTCTGCCAGTTCTTGTGGTGGTATGTTATCCCTGATCCGGTGCAGGCGTTGGATAAAATCATCGGCAGCTTGCTCTGAGTCCCAGTTGGAGTAAACGAAACCTATCAGATCGGAAAGCGTATGGTCGCGAAATACCATGGAAATTTCCTGTCCCTCTACGGTTATCTTGTATGGCTTGTACAGGGTGGTTGAGTCTGTTCGAATCGCCTTTACCCCTTTTGTTTTTCCCATTGCCAGGCTCAAAAACAGTATCTCCTCATCCGTGGCTATCCATTTCACCCCAAACTTTGCAGCCAAGGGAATGATCTGCTCGCTAACGCTGCCCTCAGACGGCCACATCCCCTCAGGCTTTCTGCCAAAGGTTTTCTCGTATAATCTCACGCCTCGTTCGATCTGAGCCTCCGCATCTTCGGGATGTGAAAATCTCGTCTGGGGCAGCTGAATATGGGGAAGAGCCTTCTTAGCAATGGTGGTGTCACAGAGCAGTGGCATAATGGGATGAAAATAAGGCGAAAAGGTTATCTCGATCTGTCCTTTATCCTGCAATTCACGATACTTGGGCAGGATCTTACCCAGGATATCCCTTTGCTTACCAATCAGCTTTTTTTTCTCCTCCTCGGTGAATTTCATGCGCTTTTTGAATAAACCGGAGATAAAAGAATCCTCTCTTAGGATCGGATCTATCCAGACCAGATTCGACCATACCTGCAGGTCAAGAAAATCCTGCGCATCGAATTCACGAATCTTTGATACTACATTTTGCGGGTCCTCTCCCCTTTTTTGGAATAGTTGATTAAATCGGGAGCAAGGACGGATCATGGTCTGAATATTGCAGCGGAAGAAGCTGGATAATATCTTCTGCTTTTCGGCATCGGTTAAATCTTCAGCCGGCTTCTCGGTCAAAAGCAGGTGTTCATCGTATACTGCGTTTTGCGCATAATCCTGGACCTGTTCGACCAGTGAGGGAACCAGATTGAAGTTCTGTTTAATCCGGGGGAAATGGTCCAATACCGCCGCCATGTCGTAGTAATCCTTCAGCCCGTGCAGGCGCACCCAGGGCATTTGATAAAGATTTGTTTTGGGATGCTTGTAATATGGTTGATGCATGTGCCACAGGAAAGCCACCGACAAAGCCGGATAATCTGAATTCTTCTGAGAACTGAATGTTTTTGAGGAAGAAGGGTCTGGTGGGGCCATATCAATTCTCATCAAAAAAGCTCAGCCAGCTGTATCTTTGCCCGGGAGACTTCCCTGGAGTCGGGATATTCATTTATCAATTTGTTTAATATCTCTTTGGCCCTGTCCTTCTGATCGGCTTTAAGGTAAGCAAAAGCCGCGTTGAGAAGATATTGAGGTGTCGAAAAATTATCAGGGTACAAAGAAGCTGCCTTAACGAAGTTCTCTGCTGCCAAGACGAAGTTCCCCGTCTGCATGTGGCAATCCGCAATCCCCGCTTGGGCTGAAGCGGAAAGCAGTTGATCTTCTTTGTATTTCTGTAAATATTTCTCAAACAGGGATTGAGCTTGAACATAATTTCCGGTATAGAAATTGGCGTAAGCTAAGAAAAATATCGCCTGTTCGGCACTTCCGGTGCCACCATATTTGTTTACCACCGTCTGAAGATCACTCACCGCTGCCTCAATACTTCCGGCTTGAAGTTGCATGTTTGCCTTTCCTAAAAGCTCTGCAGCTTTTCGCTCACTCTTTGCCTTGGAGGAGAAAACAAAGAACAATATCACCGCGATCAAAATTACCCCCCCGGCTGCCATGAGTATCTCTTTTAAGTGTTTTTGAATCCATTCGCTTACCTTCAAAGAGTAGGTAACGAATTTATCCTGTTTCATTTCTTTTTTGGTTATCCTATGAGGGCTCATACGTCTCTCCTTGCTTTAAGCTTACCGAATCATTTCTCAAAAAGTACCGTAAAACGTTTCAATTCTCCTTTTGCATCTAAGTTCCAATTCGAACCGAAAATTAAAACAAAATTCTGTCAAGGCAAGTATTTTTAAATCCAACTTGGCTTGATCTAACTTCACCGTAACCGCTTCCCCTTACTCCTTCAATCGACGCACCTGGTCTGGTTTTTACCCTGCCGCCTTGATTTCGGAGTAAATCTGTTTTTACCTTACATTACCTCAATTAAATTATTTATCCCAAAAGGGATGCCCTACTGAATCTCTGATCTACGAACATTCATCAAGCATTTCAAATCGAAATCTTTTGAAACATCTGCTTCACACAAAAAAAGCGAAGTCTTCCCCCTTTTATCAGGGGTAGACTTCGCTTCTTATTTAACTGCGCTCCCTTTTAAAAGAATCCGGTGAAACTTATCATTATACGACTGTATTTATTGCTCTCCTCTTTGGTGAATTTGTTTCTGTCGGTTAACTTGTGGAGAGCTACGTGGGGCACGTTGGTGCCATCCACCTCAATAAGCGCTATTTGGGTGGTGACATCGTTTTCCATATCATCGTATTGAGCATATTCATAGGTGACATCCAGCTTTATCTGGCTCCAGGCTATTCCTGTCCCCAAGGTGAAGATGCCTCCGTTTATCCACGATCCCTTACCGGAACCCTGGTTGGACTGGACAAAACGGGGTTGCGCATTGTAAAACGTGTCGCTACCAACGACAGAGATCTGTGTGAAATCAGATCTAAGATAAACTTCACTGGGATCAGGTTGGGCTCTGTAAGGCTTGGGATCGTTTCTGTAGCCGATCCTTAGGGGAATACCTCCAAAATCGGTGTTGATCAAGTATTCAGCCCCAATCCGAAACTGGGTTAAGTCTCTCCAACCTAAACTGGGGACAAACGGCGGATTATTCCCTTCGTCCCCCCACCACTCGTCCGTTAAATAATCTCCGGTGGTAACTTCCTGGTCAACCGGATTGGCAATGTTCCTCCGATAGGTTAGCTCGGTTTCAGAGTAATTTCTGTATTCAACGTCTGCGGCAAGCGTCAGGGAGTTTATCTGATAAGAGGTGCCGAATCCGATCATGGTGGGCATCTTCCACTTTCTATCAGTTTCAAAAAAGGGCG
>CAYOSZ010000371.1:0-3043 GCA_964406715.1 uncultured Ignavibacteria bacterium
CTGGCTGCGGTTCTGGGAGGAACACAGTCACTCCATACCAATTCAAGGGACGAAGCTTTGAGTCTCCCCTCCCAGGAATCCGCCCAGATCGCCCTGAGAACTCAGCAGATCATCGGCTACGAAAGCGGAGTTCCCGATACGGTTGATCCCCTGGGTGGCTCTTATTACCTGGAGTACCTGACCAATGAGATCGAAAAGAGAGCCAGGAAGTACATCTACCATATAGACGAGAAGGGAGGCGCGCTATGGGCGGTGGAATCGGGATACTACCAAAGGGAGATTCAAAAAAGTGCGTATGAGTATCAAAAGGCTGTCGAGAGCAGCGAAAGAGCCATCGTGGGAGTGAACAAGTTCGTCACCGAAAAAGAAAAAATCAAGGATATCTTCAAGATCAGCCCCAAAGTGGGAAAAGAGCAGATCAAACAACTGAAAGCGGCAAGAAAGAGAAGAGATGATAAAAAAGCTAAGGCTTCCTTAGAAAGTTTGAAAAAGATAGCCTCCACCGAGGAAAACCTGATGCCATCGATCATCCAATGTGTGGAAAACTATGCCTCGCTGGGTGAGATATGTGACGTGTTGAGATCGGTCTGGGGAGAATATCGGGAGAACGTTTTGGTGTGAAGACGTCCGCAGTCGGTAGTCCGTCGACCGCCGCCAAAAATAAATTCAAAGAGCAAAATGCAAAGTTCAAAACTTTTTGTACCGTCATTTTTGAATTCCAAATGGCTGTTAGGATGCATCAGATTATCTCTCCCCCTCGGAGAGAGATAATGAGTGAGGGGGAAGCAGAACGGTCAACGGATTAAACGGATGCAACGGACTTGTAGTGAGCGAAGCGAATCTATTAAGCGGATAAAACGGATTGCTTGATTTGCGGCGGTCGGCCGACGGCGGACTGCGGACGAAACAGATTGAAAAAAGGCTATGAAATTAGATAAAATTGAGCATATTGGGATTGCGGTGAGGGACATTGGTGAGGCATCCGGATTCTATCGAGACGTGTTTGGGTGCCGGATATCGGAACAAACTGATATTCCGGACAGGAAATTGAGAATAGCCTTCACCGACATCTCCGGAGTCAAGTTGGAATTTTTGATGCCCACGGACCCAAACAGCGTAATGGCGAAGTTCCTGGACAAAAGAGGCGAGGGAATTCATCATATCTGTTTCGAGGTGGAGGACGTGGAAAAGGCAGCAGAAGAATTGCAGGACAAGGGAGTCGAACTTGTGGAGAAGCCCAGAATGGGTGCTGAGGGGAAGAAGATAGTCTTCCTCCAGCCCAAGAGCACTCATGGGGTGTTAATCGAGTTGGTAGAAAGAGAATTGTAGGGGTCGCATTTATGCGACCCTCACGGATAGGGAACATAACGCTCATGGGTATTTTCGAGTTGATGGAAGAACACGGGCACGAGGAGGTTTTGTTCTGCCATAACAAGCCCACCAAGTTAAAAGCCATAATTGCCATCCACAACACCACCCTGGGCAATGCGGTGGGGGGATGCAGGCTGTGGCGATACGAATCGGAAGAGGAAGCCTTGGTGGATGCCCTGAAATTGTCCCGGATCATGACCTATCAGTCGGCGGTGGCGGATTCCGACACCGGCGGGGGGAAGGCGGTCCTGTGCAAGGATTTTGAAGAGGAGACCGACGAGGCTTACTTCCGGGCTTTCGGAAGATTCGTGGAAGGGCTGAAAGGGAGATTCATCACCTATCCGGATCTGGGCACGGACACCCAGGACATGAAATACATAAAGAGGGAGACCAAGTTCGTGCTTCCCTACGAATCGGCCACCGGCATCAAGGCAGAGAGCGCCGATTTGACCGCCCACGGGGTCTACTGGGGAATGAAGGCGTGCGTGAAGGAACTATTCGGGGTCTCATCCCTAGATGGATTGACCATAGCCATTCAAGGGGTGGGAAGCGTGGGACAGAAGCTGGCGGATTGTTTGAAGAAGGAAAAAGTGAAACTCGTAGTCACCGATTTAAACTACGATTCCATAAAAGACGTCCAGGACAAGTACCCGGACGATACCCGGGTGGTGAGTCCGGATGAGATTCTCTCGGTCGAATGCGACATACTTTCTCCCTGCGCTCTGGGCCCGGTAATCACCAAGCAAAACGTCTCCCAGCTTAAGTGCAAGATAATTGCCGGGGCGGCATACGACATCGTGGAGGACGTCAAACTCTGCCGACAGCTCTTTAAGACGGGAATAGTATATGCTCCCGATTTTGTGGTCAATGCCGGGGAGTTGTTCTTAACCGAGGATGCCTTGAAGGTCTTATCCAAACAGGAGGCGCTGGACTCGGTTAAGACCATCTACAACATAATGGCAAAGGTGATCGCCGTCTCCAAGAGGGAAAACGTCTCTCCCTATGAGGCGGCCTGCCAGATGGCGGAGGAAAGAATAAGAAGGGTGGGTGCAGTAAAGAGCATACTTACGGAGAGCTTCGTCCGGCAGATAAGAAAAACTTGAAACCACCTCTCTCCCTTTTGTTCCCTTCAGGGTGAATCCCTTCACCATGAAATGGAGAGGGGAATAGGGAGTGAGGTTAAAGAAAAGGATTCGTTTGGCCAAGAGCAAAAAGTTCCGAATATTGGTGATTAATCCCGGCTCCACCTCCACCAAGATCGCTGTGTTTGAGGAGGAGGAGCAGGTCTTCTCCCGGAGCATCAATCACAGCAAGCTGGAGTTGGAGCCATTTGCCCGGGTGTGGGATCAATACGAGTTCCGCAAAAAGCTGATCAAGGAAGTCCTGGAGGATGCCGGGCAAAAACCGGAGAAGCTTTCTGCTGTAGTGGGAAGGGGAGGGCTTTTCCGTCCGGTGGTGAGCGGGACTTATCGGGTGAACGAGCTGATGATCGAGGACGGGCGCAACGCTTACGGGGGAGAGCATCCCTCCAATTTGGGTGCGGTGCTGGCTTTCGGCATCGGCTGGGACTATCACATCCCCTCCTTTATCGTAGACCCCCCTTCCGTGGATGAGTTTAAACCTTTAGCTCGTTATTCGGGACTGCCGGAATTCCCGCGAAAAAGCCTGTTTC
>CAYOSZ010000372.1:0-3038 GCA_964406715.1 uncultured Ignavibacteria bacterium
CCTTCCCGCCATAGGCGGGACGTTCTAACCAACTGAACTACGACCCCGACAATCTCCGTTACCAGTCAACAAACAACTATCTTCCTTGAACTCGCGACCTTCCCGCCATAGGCGGGACGTTCTAACCAACTGAACTACGACCCCGACAATCTATCAGTTAACAGTTCACCGTTTACGGTTCACAGTAAAAGCTTTTACTGTTAGCCGTTAGCTGTGAACTGTTTGCTAACATGGGCGGTACTGGAGTCGAACCAGTGACCTTCTGCGTGTAAGGCAGACACTCTAAACCAGCTGAGCTAACCGCCCGGAATTATTCCTCCAAGAACTATGATGTGATCTTCCCGCCTTAGGCGGGACACTCTAAACCAGCTGAGCTAACCGCCCGAAAGGTAAAACAGCCAAAAGTCCTTAGTGAAACGGCGAACTCTCTGGCTGCGTTTGCATCTGTTTGAAAGATCAGGAGCCTGTTTGAGCCTCGGGAGGCTTCTCCTTCCTTCCGTTTATTATTATGGCGACGGGGATGATCACGCAGTAACCCAACACCAGAAGTATGGGCGCTAAGGTGATGGAACCATATCCCAAGGTGACGTAGCCGATTACAATGACAAACAAACCTATGGCAAACAGAACATAGTTCTTGCTGGTGAAGGGCAAGGCTGATTTTTCCTTAGGTCTATGAACCTTTGCCGTCGGTTTAACCTGCGGTTTTACCTTTCGTTTGCCTTTTTCTGCCATTTTTCCCTTCCTTTGACGAGTCCTAATTTAACAAACAATTTGAATAAGTCAAGCGAAAATCCTAACTGTAACTTTACAGTTTTTCTCTTTTTCCACCCAGTCTATCATTCCTTTTCTTAACCCATCTCCTTGCCTCCCTGATGCGACTCTCCTTCCTGAGATGGGTTCAGGGGAGAGGCTGCCTCAATAGGCGTTTCTGGAGGAGAGCGACTCCTTTATGGTCAGAAACAGTATCTTGATGTCAAAAGCCAGCGACCAGTTCTCCACGTAAAAGAGATCGTACTTCGTCCTCTCCTCTATGGAGGTATTTCCCCTCAATCCATTTACCTGCGCCCAGCCGGTGATCCCGGACTTGACCTTGTGGCGCAGAAAATAACGAGGAATCCCCTCTTTAAACTTATCGACAAAATATTTCCTTTCTGGACGGGGTCCCACCAGGCTCATGTTCCCTTTCAATACGTTGAAAAGCTGAGGAAACTCATCCAAGTTATTCTTCCGCAAGAAAGTTCCCAGCTTGGTTCTGCGTGGATCGTCCTCCTTAGCGAAGACGGGTCCGGTCTTCTGCTCTGCATTTTCTATCATCGACCTGAACTTGTGCTGCATGAATCTCTTACCATCCCGGCCCATTCTCTCCTGATGGAAAAACACCGGCCCTTTGGAATCCAGCTTTATTAAAATCCCCAACAGAGCAAAAACGGGTGAAAAAAGAACCAATCCAAACGAAGAAATAACTACATCCATCGATCTTTTGAGCAACCGGTTCCACCCCTCCAGGGGAGTACGCCCCAGCGAAATCAATGGTATTCCATCCAAAGACATCACCTTTGCTCTGGCTGCCATCATTTCCACCATATCCGGCACTATCTGAAATTCCACCCTTAAATCCTCGCATCCCAGGATGATCTCCATGATTCTCTGGTGATAGGATAAAGGCAATGCCAAAATCACCAAACCCACGTCACTCTCCCCGATTATCCGGTACAGATCATCCAAAGACCCCAGGATTTCCATATCCTTTCTATCCGAAGTGACAGTTTCACCTTCGGGTAATTCCCCGGCTTCTACCAGTCCGATTAGCTGATATCCCGGTTGAGGATTCTCCTTCCATCTCTTGTAAAGCGAAATCCCCGTCTCCCCGGTTCCCACGATCACCGCCTTTTTCACCCCGTAGCCGCGTCTCATGAAAGTTCGTTCCAATCTGGCCATGATTCTTCTCTCTCCGTAGAGCAGGATTATCCCCAAAATCCAGGACGCCACCAGAGTTGCACGGGAATAGGAGGTGCCCCGATAAAAGAAGGTGAAAGCCAGCACCACCAAAAATCCCAAGGTGGCACTTTTGGCTAAAAGATAGAACTCATCGAAACCCGTTTTCGGTCGGGTGCTTTTGTAGAGCCCATAGGCGTTGAACACCGCCACCCACACCAGCGCCACAAAAATCGAACCGTAAAGGTAGAACGAAAGTGGGGGAATCCCCTTGGTGACCGGAACCATGCCGGTCAACGGAGAATAGAATCTCACCCAATAGGCTAAGATGAAAGCGGATAAGATGATCAGCAGATCGGCCAAGAAAAGGAAAAATGGGAAGATGTGCCTGAAGGTCTCTTTTTTCATCTCAGGCTCTTTTTGTATTCTTCGAACTTCGTCTCTACTAATTCTTTTATCTTCCGTTTAAAAACTCCCCGGTCAAACCGAAGTGCGTTCTCTCTTATGACCTCCGGATTAAACATAGTAGAGTCGAAACGTCGCAGTGCCTGAATTAAGGCCTCTTTGGTCTGAGGATAAAAGAATATCCCGGAGTGAGAGGAAGCGATCTTTTGATCCGGGTATGCTCCGTTGATCGATTCGGTTGCTCCCCCTTTTCCGAATGCGATAACCGGCCTGCCGCAAGCCTGAGCCTCCACCGGCACGATGCCGAAGTCCTCCTCCCCCGGAAATATCAAAGCCCTGCATTCTGCATAGTATCTCTTCAACTCCGAATGAGTTTGCCAGTTAACAAATTTAACGTTACTACTGGCAATTTTCATCAACTTTTTTTTCTCAGACCCTTCACCGATGACAACCAGGGGCAGGTTTAACTCATTGAAAGCCAGAATGGCTAAATCGATCCTCTTGTAGGGGACTAATGCGGAGACGACCAGAAAGTAGTCCCCCTCTTTTCTGCTTAAGGTGAAATAATCCGTCTCCACCGGGGGATAGATGACCTCGGAATCCCGGCGATAGTGTTTCTTAATGCGTCTTCTTACGTTCTCGGAAATCGCCACATAATGATCCACCCTATCCGCGGACCTTTCATCCCAGGTCCT
>CAYOSZ010000373.1:0-3038 GCA_964406715.1 uncultured Ignavibacteria bacterium
CCGGCGAACACGGTGGAGCAGAAGTACGACCTGGAATACGGCACGGATAGGCTGGAGATCCACCAAGACGCCATAGAGCCGGGACAGAGGGTTCTGATCATAGACGATCTTCTGGCCACCGGCGGAACCATCGCCGCTACCTGCAAGCTGGTGGAGAAGTTGGGCGGGGAAGTGTCCAAAATCCTGATCATGATTGAGCTGGGATTCTTGAATGGAAGGGATAAGCTGAAAGACTATGATCTTTTCACCCTAATAAGTTATGAGTAGGTCGGGTTGCGACCCTTACGGGGAGCTACCCGACAAGAAAACTGAATTAAACTTGCCCCCGTAGCTCAGTTAGGATAGAGCAGAGGTTTCCTAAACCTTTGGTCGCCCGTTCGAGTCGGGCCGGGGGTATTTAAAACGGTTCATGGTTGATAGTTCACGGTTCATAGTATAAGACAAAGGCCGATGGGTTTTCCAATTCATCGGTTATTTTTTAGCGGTCAAAGAGAGATATCTTAAGTATTCATGCGAATGAGGACAAATATTACCCAAATTAATGTTGACTAAGAGCAGTAAAGTGTTATATTAAAATAAGAAAACCACAACGCCGTTCGAAGGGCTTCTTTTTGAGTTTTCCTATCGGTGATGTTTGAGGTAACTTCTTTTGATTTTTCTTGTCGGGTTGTTTTGTTTCCAAACTTGAAGGTAAGCAACAAGATACCACTATGGTGAGTCAACAAAGGTTTTTAAAGCTTATAATTTTGTCTTTTTGTTTTTTTATATGTTTGCCGGTGAACGTTTTTCCTGCCTTGCCCGAATTCTGGATTTCAACGGATTGTTTTTCAGGTAGTGCATACGGAACTCAAGCCTCACCCTCGATCGCCCGCAGCGAAACCAGCCTTCTGGTTGTGTGGGATGATGAGCGAATTACCTCCGATAAGGACATATTCTGTACCAGGATCACCCCTGAAGGGAACATACTCGATCCCGTCGGAATTGCTATCTGCACGGCACCAGGTGAACAGACATTACCCCAGGTAGCTGCGGGAGATTTCAACTATCTTGTCGTATGGCAGGACTACAGAAACGATACACATGACATCTATGGGGCTCGAATAGATCTGGATGGAAACGTGTTGGACCCGGATGGATTCCCCATCAGCACCGGATCGGCCTGGGAGGAATCGCCGGAGGTGGCTTTTGACGGGACCAACTTTCTGGTGGTCTGGACCGACGATAGAAGCATGATCTCTCCCGACATCTATGGCACCAGGATCACTTCGGGCGGAGAGATTCTGGATGGTTCAGGTTTCCAGATAACTTCTGAGACGGAGATGGAGTTTGCCCCATCCATTACATATAATGGGTCAAATTACCTGGTGGTCTGGGAGGTTGGAGGTGGGTGAGGCATTCCGCCGATGATTCGCGGTGCGCGGATAACCCCAGATGGTACCATCTTGGATCCGGCAGGAATCGACATCGCCACCCACTCCAGGGGACAGCGTTCTCCCTCGTGCACTTCCCGGGGAGAAACCTACTGGATCAGTTTTTACACCGGTGCCTGTGATACCACATACACCAATATTTACGCCGCTCGGATGAATGCCAATGGAGTGGTTATCGATACGGACGGATTGCCTATCTGCACAGCAGAGGGTGATCAGCTCCAATCCGAAATTGCCTCCGGGAGCAGCTGTCTTTTCGTGCTTTGGGAGGATCAGAGAAATTACGACAGCACAGGTTATGACGTATACGGATCAAGAATATCTTCGGATGGAACGGTTCTGGACCCGGCAGGGGTGAGGATTGCCCGTCTGGATTTGTCCGAAAAAACTCCGGATGTGTGCTGGGGAGGTGAGACGTTCTTTTCAATCTGGGAGGTGGGGAATTATGGAGTGCAGTGCGAAATTGCCGGTGCCCGCATAGATACTCTGGGAGAGATTTCAGATCCAGATCCCATAATTATCTCAACTGCTTGTGATGCCCAGATTTATGGAAGCTCTGGTTGGAGTGGCCATTCATATCTGGCAATATGGGGGGAGGGGGGTAACCTGCGCGGCAGTCGTTTGGACCAGTTCGGGAATATCTTGGATTCAACCACCATAGACGTTTGTTCTGCTCCAGAAGACCAGAGCGAACCCGATTTAGTCTGGGGAGAGGAAAGCTTCTTTGCCGTGTGGGAGGATTTCAGGAATCTAAATTCTGACATTTATGGTGCCCGGATCGATTCGAGCGGAGAGATTTTAGATCCCTTGAATTTGCAGATAATTGAAGATCCGGTAACCGATCAAAGACACCCCGCCGTCGCCTTCGATGGAACCAACTATCTGGTGGTGTGGCAAAATATGCTGGATCCGACCGGGGCAAATTACAGGATTGAAGGGGTAAGAATTTCCTCAACCGGGGAGCCGGTCGATCCTCAAACTTTCTTGATCTCCTCCGGGGAAAAGGACAGCTACCCGGATGTTGCTTTTGGAGACGGTAAGTACCTGGTGGTGTGGCAGGATGCTTACTTGTACGACATATATGGGGCTCTGGTGGACACCAATGCCACCATCAAATCTCAGTTTGGCATTCGTACTGCCAGCGGGCTGCAGGAAGATCCTGCAGTTGCCTCAGATGGCAGCGACTTTCTGGTGGTGTGGGAGGATTTCGGAATGCACTGGCCCAACGCGGACATCCTGGCCACGCGAGTTACCTCCAGCGGAACCGTATTGGATCCCGGTGGGATACCAGTATCTACTTCCTCCGACCCGGATTTGATTCCCTCCGTAACCTTCGACGGGATAAATTATGTGGTGGCTTGGAAGAGATCAGCAAACGGCTCCTCAGAGCTGTATGTGAGCCGGGTAACCACGGAAGGGCTGGTGCTGGATCCTGACGGAATTCTTATCTCAGATATGTCTGCTTATTCGGATATCTCGATATCATTCGGTCCTCTCAACAGTGAGCCACCCGATCCAAAAGGACAGTCTCTTGTGCTGTACTCGAAATATCAAGCCGAACCGTATAATTCCCTTCGAATGTTTGGAGAATTATTCTGGGGTGAGCCT
>CAYOSZ010000374.1:0-3026 GCA_964406715.1 uncultured Ignavibacteria bacterium
CTCGGCAAAGAGAAGATCTTTGTTGGTTATCTCCAGCTGGGCTAACTTGATGTAGGAACCTACATGGCTGGAATCCAATGAAATCACCTTCCGGTAGTAGGCTTCGGCCTTATCATATTCGCCCATCATGCTCTTGATGTTTCCCAGGATATGAAGATATTCCAGATTCAGCGAATCTTTGGAGAGCACCTCCCCATAGTATTTTTCTGACGAATCATAATCCCCTTTAAGATAGTGCACGTAAGCCAGATTGCGAAGTATGTCCGGTTTTCTCCCGTACAGGTTTAACATGTCCTGGTACAACTCTATGGCCTCGTCGTAATGCAGGTTGTTCATCCTCATGGAGGCTTCATAATAAAAGTCTGAAATACTGTCCTGGTGAGCTTCAAGAAAGGAGAGCCACTCCTTTTCCAGTGTGGTCAGATTCTTCTGGTATATCTCCTCCACGGCTTGCTCCAGGGTGAGATCGGTGGCTCTTTTATACAAAAGCTTGAATTTGCTCAGATTATAGGCTTTAACCAGGAACCTGACAAATGAACACGACTCCCAGAAAGCCACGTCCTGGGATTGACCTCTGTAATCTCTGGCTATAGTAAGGTCCTTCAGGGGAACTAATCTTTTCGCTGCTATGAGTTTCTTGGTATGATGATGTGAAAGGGAATAATAACCCCCTATTCCTTCTGCCAGCATGGGAGGAGCATACCCCCACAGCCGGTAGAACAAAAGGAAGCCCATCCCGGGGGAATCTAAGCTTCTTTCGGAAAGATTATATATAGTATATATCTTGTTGTTTACCGGGTCTAAGCCTATGTCAAATCTCTCATCCCAAACAATTTCGCTTGCGCGACAGGGGAGAAGGAAATATTCCATTCTGTCCATGGCCGGCCGGGTGAATCCAAAGAATTCCCGGAAGCGCCTGTAATCGGTTTCCGCATGTCCCTTGATCCTGGACCAGTGCAGGTCGGCTAAGGATTTCAAAATGTAGCGGAAGAAGAAATGAGCGCTGGGGAGTTCTTCCCAGTCCTCGGCTTCCTTGTCCCGGGTATCCAGATGGCATTCCGGTTCCGGCATCTCCATTATTCTGGGGGTCAGATATATTTTATAGACTCTTCCCAGCTTCACCTCCACCTCACCTAAGAAGAATGTTTCTTCATTTTTGGCCAGGACTTCCTTGAAAAGGGTCTGAGGTTGGGGGGGGAGTGTTATGAGATTGATGTTCAAAATAACGTTTTCATCATCCAGAATCTGGGGAGTGGTGGAGATGGTGAAATTTGCTTGAAAGGAAGCAGTCTCCACCCCATTTAGAAGCCTTACTTCTCTCTGGTCGGTTAGTTCAAAACTTTGACTGTCCTGGGGAATTCCCTCCTCCACCCTGATATCCAGAAGCACTCCGGATGCACCATATGCGGGGTTTAAGCTGGATGAGAGGGAAAGAGCCAAAAAGACAAAAGCGATTAACAGTTTCGTTCTTTTCATGTCAACCTCGCACCTTTTCTTTCACTGCTTGACCAGGCTCCGGAGCACCTTGAGATTTCTCATGTCCTTTTCCGTCTCTCCCTCCTTGGGAGTCTCCAGAATCTTGGGAATCTTTGCCCATCTTTTATCATTCATCAACAGACGAAATCCCCCAAGTCCGATTTTCCCCTCTCCGATATGCTGATGCCGGTCCACCCGGGAATCCAAATCCTTCAGCGAATCGTTGACGTGAATCACCTTGAGCCGGGAAAACCCGATAATCCTATCAAACTCCTTGAAGGTCGACTGGTAAGCCTTCTTGGTTCGAATGTCATATCCGGCAGCGAAGGTGTGGCAGGTGTCGTAACACACTCCCAGCCTGTCGTTCTCCTTCACCCTTTCGATTATCTCCGCCAGATGTTCGAATCGATATCCGATGGCGCTTCCCTGGCCGGCGGTGGTCTCCAGACAGATCTTCACCTTGAACCCTTTGGTTCTCCGATGAAGCCGGTCTAAGGATCGGGCGATCTTTTTCATCCCCTTCTTCTCTCCGCTTCCCAGGTGAGAACCCGGATGTATCACCAGGTAGGGCAGGCCAAGAAGTTCTGCTCTTTTTAGCTCAACGTACATCGACTCCATTGAAAGATCGTACACATTCTCCTTGGGGGAGGCTAAGTTTATCAGATACCCGTTGTGCCCCACCACCGGAGATATCTTGGTTTTCTTTTGATTTTCAACAAATCTCTTCACGTCGTCGGAGGTAAGTTCTTTGGCTTTCCATTGATTGTTGTTTTTGGTGAATATCTGGATGGTGGTGCAGCCCAATTCCTCCCCATACAGCAGGGCATTGAAAGCTCCTCCGGAGATGGACATGTGAGCACCGATCAATAACTTTTTTGCCATATCTTCTTCTAATTCCACTATTGAATAACAGGCTTCAATCCAAGCAGATTAATACAAAGCTGTTTTTTCCATGTGCCCCTCACTCTATACCTCTCTCCCTTCAGGGGCGAAGGAAATCTGCTTGATCCGTTACATCCGCTGACCTACCACAATCTCTGCCTTTTGCTCAAGTAGGAGAACAAAGCATAGTCGAAGGGAATGGAGGTATCCAGAAGCACATAATCGATCAAGCTTTCCCGACACTGAAGGGTATACTTGTTGACCAGCTCCTTGAATCTCTGGGTATACTCCCTTCTTATCTGCCAGGGAGAAGTCATCAACTCCTCTTCCGTCTCTAAATCTTTGAATATGGCTAATTCCGGAAAAGCGAAGGTACGTTCCTTTGGGTCCAACACGTGGAAGACGATCACCTCGTGCTTTTTGTGGCGAAAGTGTTTCAGTCCGGTTATCACCTTATCCGGCTGGTCGAAAAGATCGGAGATCAAAATTATCAACCCGCGTCTTTTAATCCTCTCCGCCATCTGGTGCAGGGCAAGGCTGATGTTGGTGGTCTGGGAGGGCTGTTGCTTGTCCAATTCCTGCAGGAGGACATGCAGGTGACTTCTCAAGGCAGACTTGGGAGGAATGTATTTTCTGATGTTCCGGTCAAAGAGGACCAGCCCCACAGA
>CAYOSZ010000375.1:0-3019 GCA_964406715.1 uncultured Ignavibacteria bacterium
GTGGTATCGAATCACTCTCCTGAGATGAGGAGAGATTCAAATCCTTTCAGCCCGGCTTTCTTATTTTGGAAAAATCCCCAAAAAGACTTTGGCTGGTGAAGTGGAGTGTTTATATTATCCCGGAAAAGCAAGCTAACAAGAGAGCCGTAAAGGAAGAATCATGAAAAAGAAGAAAGACGCTTTCCCCGATTTAATTACTCTCATGTACCGGCTCAGGTCCCCCCGGGGCTGTCCCTGGGATAGAGAGCAGACCCACAAATCGCTTCTCCCCTATTTGATCGAAGAGGCATACGAGGTTTTAGACACCATCGAGATGGGGGACGATGAGAAATTAAAGGAGGAGCTGGGAGATCTGCTTCTGCAGATAATCTTTCACGCTCAGATTGCCAGGGAACGAAAGAAGTTCGACATATACGACGTGATAGATCATCTGAACCAAAAGCTGAAGGCAAGACACCCTCACGTGTTCGGAAAGAAAAAAGCCGCCTCCACCGAGGAGGTAATCAGGAACTGGGAACACATAAAGCTGATCAGCGATCCGCAGGCTCCGGGATCCAAAGAGAACAAGAAAAAAACTGTCCTTTCCGGCATCCCCCGCCATCTCTCCGCCCTGCTGAAAGCCTATCGGGTGCAGGAGAAGGTGGCGAGATTCGACTTCGATTGGGAGAAGGCAGAGGACGTTTTCGCCAAGATAGAAGAGGAAACAGATGAGCTAAAAAGAGCCTCCGGGAAAAAGAGGGCAAAACAAAAAGAGATCGAAGAGGAGATGGGAGACATTCTTTTCTCCTGGGTGAATCTTTCCCGGCATTTAAAGGTCAATCCCGAATTTGCCCTGGGAAGGACCATAGACAAGTTTGTGAAGAGATTCAACTATATGGAAAAACAGCTGAAGAAAAAGAAGATTCCGCTCAAGGAAGCCGGACTTTCTCTTCTGGACTCTTTATGGGAGGAGGCTAAGCGGTCAACTTGCGGATAAGGGTTCAAGGGGTCGAGGATTCGAGGGGTCAAGAAAGACAAAAGCGTTCAAAGTTCAAGGTTGAGGTTTACAAGTTCGAAGGTTAAAGGATTCGAGGATTCTCTCGTTCGTCACGGATGCCCCGTCCGTTACCAACGGGGGAAAGAGGAATTTTAATCCCCTTGTATCCCCCTTTATAAAAGGGGGAGTACTTAAAATCCTCTCCGTGGCTGGTTACAAGTTTTAAAACCTGGACATGGGGGGCTTGGGGAGCTTGGGGATTGCGGTTTTTCATTTTTCAATGTCATGCGAACTCACCCCCTGCCCCTCTCCCACGCCTTCGGCGGGATTTTCAACTTGAAAAGAGAAAGGGGTTAGGGAATTGATAGTCTTGTGGTTCTGGTGCTTCTGGGCTTTCTGAAGTTCTTCTTTTATTTTTTTTCATCCTTCCTACGTCAGCCATCGGCGGGATGAATTCCCGCCTCTATGGGGAAAAGGGAGTTATCATTCACATATAGGGCAGGGCATTCAGCCCTGCCAATAGAGTTCGATAAAAGCCTCATGCTACATCCTTCGCTTCAAAAAATGAGAAATCCGTATGAATGAATACGCATTTGAAACTTGACAAATCCCCCTGAATCCCCCTTTGCTAAAGGGGAATTTCGAGAAAAGGGGGACTCAAGACGAGCAAAAAAAGATATGCTCTCCATAAACAGTCGAGCTATCCTTTTTACCACAAAAGTTGTAGGGAATTTGCTCGTTGTAGTAAGAGAGTGGGGGTGCCATATAGCACAGCGGAAAGCGGGGTGCCCCACAAATTTTGCTATTGAATAACTAATTGAGATTCAAGGAAATCGAAATCCAGAAAACCGCAAAAGCCCCGCTTTAGCGGGATTGACGCTTCGCTCCAACAAGCTTTTGCACTCCAAAATCCTCTTTTTCACACTACCATAAACAGGGGAGCTATCCTTTTTACCATCGAAATTGTAATGAATTGCCCGTTGTGGTAAGAGAGACGGGGTGCTGAAAAGCAAGCTGTGAGGTGTCCGTCCGTGGTCCGCCGTCCGCAGTCCGCCGCAAAACACATCAACCCGTCCGCTGCAAAACAAAGCAAACCGTCCACGGTCGACCGTCCGCAGTCCGCCGCAAAACACAGGTAAGGCTGTGGGGCACCCAACGATTACCTGAACCAACTATCCCACAGCAAGCTGTGGGTCACCCGCCCGCCGAATGGAAAACGCCCTATCGCTTCAAATAGATATCCAGAAAGCTTGCTTTGTCTAACCGGATCGATTGTACGAATTTGAATCTTGTCTCCATCACTATGCGAATCAGCGGGCCGGTGTAGACGTATCCTGTGGCATCATAGGTCTCGTTGCGGGACAGATGTCGATACTCCATCTTGTACGCACCCAATGCGGGATCGTACTCTTTGAAGCGGCGCCGAATCTTACCCTCTGCGCCTTGTTCAACCATTTCTTGCGGCTCGCTCATGTCTGCCACTCTTAACAAGCCATCCCGGTACCCGATGGCAAAGTGCCCTCCGGTTTTCAAAGTCCTAAATACCCGGTCTCGAAAATCGGGAAAACTTTTGTGAGGAAAATCGAGGATGGCATTGCCCAAGCAAACTACCAGGTCATAGACTTCATTTCCCAGAGGATAAGTCAGGACGTTGGCCTGGATGAATTCAATTTGCGAATGGCGTTTTAGGGCTTCCTGACGCGCCATCGCAATCAGAGTTGGGGCAAGGTCGATGCCGGTGACAGAAGCTCCCTGCTCTTCGAGAAAGAATGCAACCGGACCTGCACCACAGCAGAGATCCAGCACACGGTCACCGGGCTTGAAGAGGGACGTTAGATGAGGGCCGATTTGAGCTATGAACTCTGCCCGACCCTCGATGGTGAATTGATTTGCGAACCAGTCAAAAGGCGGAATTGGTTTACCTTCTGTCATTATTACCATCCTTATGTTTGCCGGTGCAACTATCCTAAAGTAAGCTGTGGGTATCCGTCCGTGGTCCGCCGTCCGCAGTCCGCCGCAAAACACAGGTAAGGCTGTGGGGCA
>CAYOSZ010000376.1:0-2998 GCA_964406715.1 uncultured Ignavibacteria bacterium
ATCCGATCACCAGGGGGATTATTGCCAGTACACACGGGCTGGAAGCAGAGAGCAGACCACCTACAAAGACTGCCAGATACGCCAGACCGGGAGAGTTGTTTATCACATCCGAAATATTAGACAAGATCGATTCCATGTCAGTTCACCCCCATCTCGGCAAACTTAGCTTTTATCGATTGCTTGTTCATGAATCCCTCATGCCGGAAGACCTCTTTTCCTTCTGCGTCGAAGAATATCTGAGTGGGGATCAACCGAATGCCGTATTCTCTTGCAGCCTGAGGCTCATATCTGAGGTCGATTACCTTCACAATTGCCCTGCCCTCATATTCCACAGATAGATCTTCCAATATTGGCTTCATTTTCTTACAGGGGATACAGGTTCCTTTCCCCAGGTCCACCAGAGCAGGTAGTTTCCTCGCCTGCTGGCTTCCCACATCAGCCTGCGTCTTCCCACTTGCTTCTCCGGGTTTTGATTTCTCTTGAGCCTGATCGGAGCAACCGCAGATAAGAGCAAACGAAATTCCTATCGCGATTAACATTCCAACAATCAGTGGACTATGTTCGATTTTCAATTCTTCGCCTCCGTTGGTCTGTTCTGTTTAGCTATTCTCCTTATGATTTGAATTATCCCTTTCTGAACATTTCCAAGATGGTCAAAGGCGGGAACATGATCGCCTTGGGTTTGCATTTTAGGGCACATATACTGCATCCCACCACACAGTTGAAAGGTTTTATCACTTGAACCTTATCACTTTTCTCGTCGTACTGGTAAACACCGAAGGTGCAAAACTCCAGGCATTTCTTACAACCATCACACAATTCGTCCCTGATGGTGGGATACCAGGGAACCTCCTCCCGGGGGATTCCCTGCCAGGTTTCCCCACTCTTTGACGATTTGTTCTTGCCGCCAAGTGCCTTGCTTTCTGAGAGCTTTCTGTACTCATCCAGAAATGCCAAAGCATAAACCTTCTCTTTGGCCGGAGGAATGTAATTGAGTTTCTTAAGCCGCATCAGAAGATCATTCTTCAAGCTTTCCTCCCGTTCTTTCCCGGCTCTGGACAGCTCCTCCAACACCTCATCCAGTCCGGTTATGCCGATCTGCCTGCCTTCGATGATTATCATTCTAACTTTCATCTGCTGCCCTCATCCTCTGACTAGTTCCTGCTTTTTGAACTGTGTTCCCGCATGAACCCTTTAATCTGCTCCGTCTCAGGCACCCTGCCCTGGAATATCAATATTCCACCTATGAACATGGCGGGAGTGGCGGTCACCCCGCGATCGATGATTTCAAAAACGTCGGTAACCTTGACAAGCTCAGCTTCCAGTTTCGACTCCTTCAATGCCCGCCTGACCAAATCGTATGTTTCATCACACCTGGGACAGCCCGGACCCAGTACTTCAATTTTCATCTTTAGTTGCCTTTCCCATGATCCAGCTTTTCAACTCAGCCATTTTGGGAATCTTACCCGTGGAATACACTTTGCCGTTTATCACCAAACCTGGTGTAATTAAAATTCCATAAGAGGATATTTTGTCGAGATCCGCCACTTTTTCCACTTCCGCTTCGACCTTCAACTCCTCAAGCGCTTCACGAACCTGTCCTTCCAGGGTATTACATCTGGCGCAACCCATTCCCAGTATTTCGATTTTCATTACCACCCTCCTACAGGATTAGATTTCCAAAAACCAGACCGGTGATGGTCGCCATTATGACCACCAGGCAGACATAGACGCCGGTTTTTTTCACTCCCATTATTCTAGCTATCACGATCATGTTCGGCAGGCTCAGGGCAGGACCAGCCAGAAGTAAAGCCAGGGCAGGACCCCTGCCCATTCCCAGATCCATCAAGGCTCGAATGATAGGGACCTCGGTCAAGGTTGAAAAGTACATCAGGGTTCCGAAGACCGAAGCCGTCAATGTTGCTCCCCAACCATTGCCTCCTAACCAGTGTTCCACCACAGATTGGGGAAGCAGAGCCTTGATGATTCCAGCCACGAAAACCCCCGCGATCAGAATGGGAAATATCTTCTTGAACAAATCCCAGGTCTGCTCCATCCAGTATTTGAGCTCACCTTTCTCGAACCATTTGTATAAGATAAAACCGAGGACTAGCAGAAAAAGCCCGGTGATAAACCATTTCTGTGCTGCTCCGAAGATCAGGATTCCTACCAAAACAGCAAAGTAAAGCAGGGTGATACCCTGCGGCCTTGATGTCTCCTCCTGTTGAGGCAAAGCCAGCTCACCCGGAATTTTGGTTTTTTCCAACTCCTCTTTTCGCCAGATCAAAGCCATAATCAGACCGATTACCACCGAGAAAAAGATAGCACCTACAGCCCGGGCAATACCCAGATCAAATCCCAGGAGCCTGGCTGAATAGATCACCGCCAGGACGTTGATAGCCGGACCGGAGTAAAGAAAAGCGATGGCCGGGCCCAAACCTGCTCCCCTCTTATGAATTCCGGCAAATAGAGGCAGGACGGTACAAGAGCAGACGGCTAAGATAGCTCCCGAGACCGAAGCCACGGAGTAAGCCAGTATCTTTTTAGCTTTGGCACCGAAGTACTTCATCACCGAAGCCTGTGAGACAAACACGGCTATAGCTCCGGCTATGAAGAAAGCAGGCACCAAACAGGTGAGCACATGGGCGGAGAGATATTCCAGCAGGGCTTCCCATCCGCTATTGAGGATATCAAGAAATAGCATAATTATTGGAGTAGATGCTGTCTGACCGGAGATTCTTAATCAAAGGAGTGATCCGTTAAGAGAGTTCACGCAAGAATCTTGACCCTTCTCGCTTTTTCCTTTATTTCGGCCTTGACCATCTGGTCAACCAGAGACAGCAAGCTGAAAACCCTTTTGTCTCTGATTCTGTAATAAACCGAAACACCTTCCCGCCTCGATTCAAGAATTCCCGAATCCCTCATGTGGTTTAAGTGTCTTGAGATGTTGGACTGATCCTCCTTCATGAAGGGTATGATCTTGCATTGGCACTTCTCG
>CAYOSZ010000377.1:0-2984 GCA_964406715.1 uncultured Ignavibacteria bacterium
CGACTGAAAATTACTCTGAATACCTGTGGAGAGAATGGCGCCTTAGTCTATGAAGAAGAGTTCACTCCACGCGAAGATGATGACGCAGAATCAGTGATTGATGTCCTAGATGAGGGTGCATTGTTTGGATACACTGTTGAGAACAAGGAGGAGTTCAGAATGATGTTGAGGGGGATATTTGGTGATGATGAAGTGGAAACAGACAGTTATGACCGTGAGGAAACTGAATTGTTGAAGCATATCGAAGAATATCAAGAGGCGGGAAAGTACAAGGCTGCTCGCGCTCACACAAACAATCTGGTGGAGTATTATATCATACAGGAGAGATTTGATGCGGCACTGGAGTTAGTGGAAGGAAATATCTCATACCTTATGACTATGGACTTAGAGGACGAGGAAGTAAGGTGGTTTCTGTTCATAGCCAGGGTCTTGAGAACCGAGATACTCCTAGTCAATAACAACCCTGAAGACTCCAGGAAAGAAATCGAGAAGGCCTTTGAGGCCGTATCTGATAGTATTGAGTTGTGGAAGTTGGGCGCAAAGACCGGGACAAGAAGAAAGTACTATGAACTAGGACTGAAACTTAGAAGTGACGCAGAGTAAGCTGCACATTGGATATGTCAGAAGATTCATGTCGGTACCATCAGCAAAGACTCTGACCATAAAGGGACACTGGAGCGAAGACCTAGACCTCTCGTCATTCTCAGCACGTAATATGCATATCGTCTAACTATAAACTCTATAGATGATTTTCGACTGTCCGTGTTTCCGAAAATGAATGGAATCAAAAAGATTATCGTTTCTGGTCTATCAGATCAAATTAAAGCTTGAATGCTGTTTTCCTCTCTCCACCACGTCCTTTTGACATCTGAGGTTTGTTCACGCATATTTTTATTCAATAAGCTCTTACAGAGATAGGGTGGGTGTTGTGTCATACCTTATTGTCAGAAACCTGTCGGATAACGAAAAGACATTAGGGGACCTAGTTCGATCATCAATAGGCTTCGAGTATTGGGAGGACTTCAGGCCCATAAGCAGGGCGGCTGCACGTAAAATGCTAAGTAGCAAAAAGATCCCTCCACTATCCGATGTCTTGGTCGAGATCAGCTACACAGGAAAACGTGGGTTCGGTTTCGTCAGTCCTGAAGGATTTGAAACATACTCGCTCGATCTGATAGCCTTTGATCCAGGATGGCATAGCGCAGGACGGTTTTACATGCCCACGCTCGTCATTATAAACTTGGATATTGATAGTGTTGAGTTTCGCGCTATCTTTCAAACATACAAGAAGATACCATATAAGGTGGCCCCTGAGGCGGAAAAGATAGACATACAGGCGCTATCTGAGGATGTCATCGAGTTCTTCGGTTGTGAGTTGGACCTGAGCTATATTGATAGATTCCCAAATCTGAAAAGTCTGAGGTATGAGAACATGAACGATTTCTACTATTTCAGAGTTGATCTCTCCCCGCTTGCACAGTGCAGAACACTTGAAGAATTGACACTGGATGTAGGATGCGGTGAACCTCTAGACTTCGAACCACTGCTTGGCATCGATCTTCGTCGTCTATGGTATCATGATTATAGACAAGAGATCAAGGTTGACGTAAGGGGGAGTCCTGCAGAAGTCCATGAGGTCATTTGCGAATATCAGAGAGAAAAGTTCCCATCAAGACAGAACGGTTTATGAGTTTCTACTCAAAGTGATTACGACATTTCCCTTGTTCTGCGCATGATGAGTCCAAATCGGTGTGCTAGGAATATCGTTCTTGTTCGTGTCTAGACGACTGCGAGTAAAACGGAACGAGGTCCCGCATTCCACTTATTAGGGGAACTATCAAAGATGACAGTATGAAGGGGCGAAATTCCAATATCGACACGAGCGACTCTTTTGCCGTACTCGGTTCTCCCGATCGAGAACTAACGAACGCTGATGTAAAAAAAGCCGCGACCAAGCCATTGGCAAAATCTGTGACCCTAGAGGGGCCCTGGAGTGATGACATAGACCTCTCGCCACTCTCAGTGTGTAAGGATGCTGAGAGTTTAACCATAAGCCACGCGGACAACTTTCGGTTGTCTTCATTTCCCACAATGGCGGGAATCAAAGATGTCGCCATTTGGGGTCTATCGAGTGATGTGATTATTGACGACTGTTCATCGTTCCCCAATCTCGAGACCTTTGGAGTCTACAAAAGCCCCAACGTCCGTTCCGTCGGTCTCGATGGTCTTTCGCAGCATGAGAATTTAGCATTTGTCGAGATAGACGACACAGGCATCAAGTCACTCGACCTCTCACCTCTCTCAAGCCTGAATCAGTTGCGCGGATTAACTGTGGAGTCTTCCTCCATCGAAGAGCTCGACCTTGCCCCGCTGAAGAAGAGTGAAACGGTACACGTCATCTATCTGAGATTCAACCATAGTCTCAGAGAGATTGATCTCTCAAGTCTTCCAACAGGAATCAGAAATATCATCGTGACTGACAGCGACTTTGGAACTCTAGACCTCTCCCCACTGAAAGACTTCCACTCGTTGATGAGTCTGGACATCTCTGGGAACAACCTCAGAGAGGTAGACCTCTCCCCACTGGCTTCTTGCCCTTTTTTGTCGAGTATCTCCCTCAAAGACAACCCAGTTGGTGCCATTGACCTAGCACCTCTCAGGGCTTGTACACGACTTGGCACTCTTGACCTGAATAAAATGCAACTGAGCAAGGTAGACCTGAGTCCCCTCGAAGGTAGTAAGCTGGATATTCTAATACTGGCCATAAACCCGCTCAAGGAGCTAGACCTCACTCCCTTGAGGGAATGCAAGTACCTGAGGCGCATCAGTCTATTGTTCTGTGACAGACTTGAGGTGCTGGATGTCACACCTGTTCTCTCACTGGCCTGTGAGGTCAGTCATCACGATAACACGATACTCATTGCAGACGGGCGATTCCAGACAGACGCTTGGGAACATGTCAAATGGTATTAACCCAACTCTCA
>CAYOSZ010000378.1:0-2962 GCA_964406715.1 uncultured Ignavibacteria bacterium
GTCGAACCAAAAGGTCCTGGCTCACTTTATTCATGATGTACAGAGCGCCAGGCAACGTATGCTCTCCCGCCATCTTCTTGGCTTCCTTGATGGCGTACAGACCATCCCGCAGGAAATGTCCGTTTCCTATGAATCCGGCGATGTCGTTTGCCGGCACCACCTTCTTGCGCAGCCTCTTGGCCAGCTCCAGCGCCATCTCCTTCAACTCCGGCCTGGTCCCTTTCGGAGATATCATCTCCAAAAGTCTCTGCACTGCCGGGGGGTTATAGAAATGATAGCCGATTATCCTTCCCCCCAGACCGGCTGATTTGTTCAGCACGCTTATGGGTATGGAGGACGTGTTGGTGAAATAGAGGGTTTCCGGATCCACCAATTTTCCAACCTTCTTTAAAACCTCGACTTTGACGTCCTTGTCCTCTACTATCGCCTCGAAGATCATCCTGGAGTCCTTGAGCTCATTCATATCGGTTCCCAGTCTTATCACCGACATGGAATCATCCACAAAGGCGTCTATGATTTCGTAGTTCTCCACCAGATCGGCACGCTCCCGGTATAGCTCTCTGAGCATCACGGTGGCTTTCTCTGCCGCTTTGACCAGCTGGGCTTTCAGGTACTTCTGGAGTCCATCCAAAGCCGCTTCATTTATATCCATCAGATGAAGACGATAGACAGAATCCTTATTTTCAGGCTGGAGCTTCTGCCTGGCCATCTCCTGTGCCAGCAGAAGCGCTATACCGCTTCCCATCTTACCCGCCGCCCCGATTACGGCAACGTTCTTCAGTCTTTCATCTAAGGTCATATGACACCTCCGAAGTTGTTACATGTGATTTTTGCGATTGATACTAAAACTGCCGCTTTCGATAAAACGCTTGTGAAAAATATAACAAATTCGAGAAAAGATGCAAAGAAAAAAATAACTTTTTTCTATTCTCAGGATAATGCTTAAAATCTGCTTAGACGTTACGTTATTCCTAATTTATTCCACACTCTCGTCGGAATAACCGGTCGACTGGAAAAATTCCCTGAAAAACTGATAGATTTCTGGGCTTCCCCCAAAATCAGGGATAGTTAAAGTATTTTGTAACAAAAGAGTTCATGGAATCAGTGGCGGATGTTAGCCGTCCCTATGGACGGGGTGGGGATCGAAAAAACGGGGAAGCTCCATATAGATTTCTCTTGACTAAGCGGGTGGTTTCTTTATATTGATTTCAGAGGTTATTTTTGAAAGATCGAAAGAGTGCGTGATCATCCACAATTTTAAGGCTGAAAAAACATTTTGTTCATCCTGGGTTCGCCTATATAAGGAGGAAAGCATGAAAAAGGGTGTTTTGGTTTTAATGCTGACGATCTTAGCGTCTTTTATTGCCCTTTCGGGCTTAAGCTATGCCGACCAGGACCCTAACGATCCCTACGGACCCGACTCCGTGCTGTTTAGATCAAAGGACTTCTTGGTTCCCTGTCCGCCTGAAGTCGGACAGGTGGTGATCCCGCTATATTTCAGAAACGATACCCCCTTCATCGGCCTGCAGGTTCCGCTGAGCTGGGACGGACCCGCGGTCATGGATTCAGCCAGCTTCTTCGGAAGCCGGATCGCCTATTTGATAGACAAAAACGTTACCATCGACAATCCCAACCAGAAGGTCTTACTTACCGCCTCCACAGGTCTGCAGCAGTCCATACCGGAGGGTCGGGGCATGCTGGTTAAATTCTACTTCACCACCAGCGATACCGGGTTTTTGTTGGTTGACACGGTAGCCAACTCCCCTTTACCCCAGGAGCATCTTCTTTTCATGCGGGAGGATTCGGTCACCTACACTCCCCAGTATCGCCAGGGTCAGTTTCATTTAGTCTGCGAGCAGGATCCTAACGATCCGGACGCTCCCGATTCGGTCTCGTTTTATCCTCAGTATGCCTATTATCCTCTCCCTTCCGGTCCGGGTCTTTTCTACGCACACATACGAGTAGCCAATGATGACTCGGTGGGAGCCATGATCCTGCCGCTTCACTGGTCAGGACCGGTTCATTTTGATTCGATCACCTTCAGGGAGACTGTATTCGGAGATTCCATCAGAATCGCTCATGTATGGGAAGCGGACACGACGATCTCGGAAGCGCTGATTGGTTTGATCCCACTTGAAGATCCTCCTATCCCTCCCACCCGGGGACTCTTTACCACGCTCTGTTTCACCTTAACCGACATGACCGGTTTGGTGCAGATCGATTCCACCTTTATCGGGCCCATCAGTCATTTACTGTTCACCACCACCGAGCCTGAGGGGTATTGTCCCCAATATATATCCGGGGAAATCCCTGTTCTGGCTTACTGGCCCGGAGACGTCACCTTTGACGGGATTCTGCGGGACGTCTCGGACGTGATTTATCTGGTCAACTATATTTATAGAAGCGGTCCCGCTCCGCCTCATCCCATTTCGGCGGATGTAAACGGCCCGGATAGATTGATCGATGTTGCAGACATAATTTATATGGTTAACTATCTCTTCAGGGGCGGCCCGGAACCCCTTCCCGGTGATCCGTGGTAAAAGAAATTATAAAAAAATAACAAAGGCGTCTCAGCAAAAAAGCGGGACGCCTTTTTTATTGAAACAGAACAAGCTTTCCCTCTCCACTTGAGCACGTGTCATATTGTCATTCTGAGGCGAAGCCCTGCACCGCTTGGTGCGGAGCGCAGCCGAAGAATCTCGTGGTAATAATAGGAATGAAATGATCTATTGCCACGACCTTCAGGTCGTGGGAAAGGAATGTGAAAAACTCTCACACTCATCTGGGCTTTTCCGCCATAGGCGGGCAGACGCCCGTCCGTCTGGACGGATCTGCCCTTGGCAGACATGCGACCCGCTTTTACTTCAGGGTGAACTCCAGCCACGAACTTGCGGGGCGGGGAGAACGACTGCCGGACTTGGGGGGCTTGGGGGGTCTGGGGGGCTTGGGGAGGATGGTTTTT
>CAYOSZ010000379.1:0-2960 GCA_964406715.1 uncultured Ignavibacteria bacterium
AGTCATTCTCCTAGAAGTTCATCCCCCCAGTTTTGATCTAACCAATTCTGCCCTCACCCGGTCTCGTTCACCCGCCTCCATCCTCTTGTTGAAATACTTCTGCAGATGAGACGGCTGGGTTAAAGCCAAAATCTCGTTTACCTGCTTTAAGCTGACCTTGTCAATTACCCCCGTCCCGATTCCCAACCTTATGGCGGAAAGCATGTTCAAGACCTCCTCGGAGGTTAAGGCCCGGGCATGTTTGAGGATTCCATAAGCTCTCCAGATCTTATCCTCGATCTGATCTTTAGCCTCGGAAAACAGCCTCTTTCGGGCATTCTCCTCCCATTCTATAATCCGCCGGGTGAACGTCTCCAGATTCTCCACGATCTCTTCCTCAGACTCGCCCAGGGTGCTCTGGTTTGAAACCTGGAACAGATTTCCCCATACATCCGAACCCTCTCCGTAAAATCCCCTCACCACGAATCTCAATCGGCTGATTTCGGAGATGACCTTCTCGATCTCCCGGGTCAATGCCAGTCCCGGCAGATGGATCAGAACCGAAGCCCTCATTCCGGTTCCGGTATTGGTGGGGCAGGAGGTGAGATAGCCGAAGGTGGGATCGAAGGCGAACTCTAGTGATTTGGACAGCTCCTCGTCTATCTGGCTTGCTATATCGAACGCTTTTTTTGTCTCCAAGCCGGAGGCCAAAGCCTGGACCCTTAAATGATCCTCCTCATTGACCATCAGGCTCATGTTCTCCTCTTCTCCGATTAGAAGTGCGGAGAAATCTCTGCAGTGAGTGAACTCCAGACTGACCAAGTGTCTTTCCACCAAAAAGGACCAATCCAGATCATCCAGCTGGGCGCAATCGATAAAAGTTCCCCGACTCAGACTTTCACTTTTCTCCACGGCGGTTTTTACGAAGGAAAGAACGCCTTCCCGCTTATCCGTATCGGCTCTGGAAGGAAAAGGGGAATTGGCGATATTGCGTGCCAACCTTATCCGGGAGGATAAAATGATCTGCGAGCTGGAACCCTCCCCGGAGAGCCATACCGCTGGTTTTTTCGCCATCTCCTCAAACATTAACGCTTGCCTTCTTTCAAGGATTTATTTTTCGCTGGCCAAAGCCTTTATCCGGTCTCTGATCTGGGCGGCCTTTTCAAAATCTTCCTGTTGTATAGCCCGCTTCAACTCCTCGTGCAGCTTGTTCTCCTCCCACAAGGGCTTCATCACGTCTCTTTTGGTTTGAGGGAATTTCCCCCGGTGCTGGATGGAACCGTGCACCTTTCTCAAAAGATCCTCAAGCTGGGTCCTGAAAGTAACATAACAGTTCCCGCATCCCAGACGTCCGACCTTGGCAAAGTCGGAGAAACTCAAGCCACAGACAGAACAGGAGACTTCCGCTTCCTGGCTGGGTTTTTTGACCTGAGCCTGCTTGAGCATGCTGGCTAAGAACTGGGCTAAGGGGAAGGGAACTCCCTCCAGGGGATTGCGAAAACCCCTTTTCTCCGCGCATTCCTGGCAGAGATTCAACACCACCTTCTGGTCGTTGACCACCTGGGTAAGACTTACTGTAGCCTCTTTTTTACCACAGTCCTGGCACTTCATCTTTTTCGCCTTTCACCTGGCGTTTCAGAAGTCTTTCAATAATCTTTCTAAAAGCGAACTGGAGTGTTCACCCTCAGGTGAACGGTTCTTTATTTTTCTCTTTTTTTTATCCCGCTGAAGCGGGACACTCCGGAAAATCCTTTCCTCTTTGCTCTAACCCGACATGGTCTTGCCGTCCACCAGGGTTATTATCCGGTGAGCTCTTTGTGCCAGAAGCTGGTTGTGGGTGGCGATGATGAAAGTCTGGCCCTTTTTCCGGTTCAACTCGGTTATCAGGTTGTGCAGCTCCTCTCCGGTGGCTTTGTCCAGATTTCCGGACGGCTCATCTGCGATCAAAATCTGTGGTTCATTTACCAAAGCCCGGGCCACAGCCACCCTCTGCTGTTCTCCCCCGGAGAGCTCCCCCGGTTTGTGATGCACTCTATCTCCGAGACCCACCTCTGAAAGAAACTCCTCTGCCTTCGGTTTAATCGAACTTATCTCCTCTCCGGCTATAAGCCGGGGCATCATCACATTCTCCAGAGCGGAAAACTCCGGCAGAAGATGATGAAACTGAAACACAAATCCCACGGTTTTATTTCTAAAATGTGCCAGTTTCTTGTCAGTTAAGGCAAAGACGTCGGTTGAGTCCAGTCTCACTTTTCCTTTCGTGGGACGGTCTAATGCGCCTAAGATGTGAAGGAGTGTGCTTTTTCCTACCCCGGATGCACCCACCACCGATACGATCTCACCCCGCCTTATCCCGATGTCCACTCCCTTTAATACGTGAAGCGTTTCAGCGCCCGTTTGAAAGCTCTTGTGGATGTCTATTCCTTCTATTACGATATCGTCGTCTCTTTTTGGTTCCACGGTCTTATTATACTATTATTTTCGCCATTTTTTTTGGTTTATTAACCGACCATCTCGAACTTCGATGGTTTATGTTAGCATTTTAGCTTGAAAATTGGATTTGTCAACCGAAAAGTTGGATGATAACTTTCGGTTTTGTCTCGCTGCACCTCGCAGTCTGAAGACTGCGGCTACCAGCCCCACCCCCGGTACTGTAACCATACCCATATTTTAAACTCTCCATTTCATAGAGAGAGGGGACCAAGGTGGAGAGGTTTGGAAGTACAATGTTGGACCGGTAGCGAAATCATGGCAAAAAAGCTCTTGATTCTTGACTTGGAATCGATAAGTTAGGATTAATAGGAGGGCAATCCTGACCCTGATGACACGGATGGTTTGATCCGCATATTAAAAATTCCGAACCACCACATTCTTAAGTTTTTGGAGTTTTTAACGTTAAGTATAAATCTTGAGGAGGTGAATAAGACATGCCGACTATAGTTCATTTTGAGATTCCGGCAGACGACGTTGAAAGGGCAAGG
>CAYOSZ010000380.1:0-2957 GCA_964406715.1 uncultured Ignavibacteria bacterium
GGAGCTGGTGAGAAGGTCGGTACTGGGAAAAAGCATCAGTTCAACTCTTAGCGGATTTTCCAATATGGAGCTGATAGGGATAATGGCCATCACCACGCTTGCTCTGGCTTTGTTTTCTCACTGGATTTACCGTTCCATAGAATACCTAGCCAGGAAGCACGGGAAGATTGATCAACTCACGAATTACTGAGTAATCATCAAGTGGAAGGTTTTAATCCTGGATGTTCGGCCCGGGTAACCTGAATACCTTTAACTATTGGAGTATAACGGAAGGTAACCTATCCAGTCGTTAAGTGGAAGAGCGGGGATTTTAATCCGCACACCCCGGTATAGAAAGTTGCGAACCAGGAAGGCATCAAAGAGAACCAACCAGCGAGGTGAAAAATGATCGAAGGCAAAAAGGTCAGGATCAGGGCAATCGAGAAGACTGATATCGACGAGATCATGAATTGGATAAACGATCCCGAAGTGATGCAAAACCTCTTCATGAGATATCCGGTCTCCAGATATCAGGAGGAAAAGTGGATCGAAAAGGCTCTGGATGATTCTAACCCGCAAAACAAGGTCTTTGCTCTCCAAACCAAGGACGGCGTATATTTAGGCGGCATAGGTTTGCATGCTATCAACTGGGAAAACGGCAATGCCGAGGTGGGTATAGTCATTGGCAAAAAAGAGCATTGGGATAAAGGATATGGCACCGACGCCATGATGACCATCCTGAACTTTGCCTTCAACCAGATGAATCTGCACCGGATCTACCTACGCGTATATGAATATAATGCCAGAGGGATAAGATCTTATGAGAAGTGCGGCTTCAAAAAAGAGGGGGTTTTGAGAGACGATCGCTATACCAACGGAGAATTTCACCATACGGTAATGATGGGAATCCTGAAGGAAGAATTCAAGAAAACTCCAAACAGCGAATGAACCGAACAACGTCTCAAGATGAAGGGGGGAACTGACCGTTCCTCCCTTGGTTGATAATTATTAATGGCTATGGAAAGTAATGTCGGCTTAGCCCTAATTTTAACCACGCTTGCCGGGCTCTCCACCACGCTGGGCAGTTTGTTGGGACTGGCTGTCCGCAAGCCGGGAGCTCGTTTCATGAGCGCCACCTTGGGGTTTTCCGCTGGCGTGATGGTGATGGTTTCCTTTGTGGAGCTTCTGCAAACAAGCATCGAGTCCATCGGATTCGCCTATGCCAATTTCGGTTTTTTCGCCGGCATCATCATCATATTCTTGATCGATACTTTCACCCCTCACCAATGGGCGGGTCATCAAGACCTATCCGCAAACCAAAAAGACAGCCGGCTTTACCGCATGGGCTTGTTGGTTGCTCTGGGAATAGGTATCCACAACTTCCCGGAAGGGATGGCCACCTTCGCCGGCACTCTGGAAGATGCTAATCTGGGAGTGGCCATCGCCGTGGCAATAGCCATTCACAACGTCCCGGAGGGCTTGGCCGTTTCCGCACCGGTTTATGCTGCAACCGGAAGTCGGGGCAAGGCATTTCTCTGGTCATTTATCTCGGGATTGGCAGAACCTGTGGGAGCCGGCATTGCCGCCGTTTTCCTCCTTCCTTTCCTGACTCCGACTCTTTTGGGCTGGCTTCTGGCGTTCGTTGCAGGAGTAATGGTCTTCATCGCCATTGACGAACTTGTCCCTACTTCCCGGGCCTACGATCAGGGACACGTGGCCATACTGGGGCTGGTCTTGGGGATGGCAGTCATGTCGTTAAGCTTGTGGATGCTTAGATAAAACCACCTTCCTTTTTGCCTGCCCGGCTTCAATCGCCTTCCGGACGACTCCAAACAACTTAAGATAAACTTCTGGACAATTCCATTCAACTATTTTAAATTGAAAACCATAATGATGGATTTTGATGTAAAAATCTTCTTGGAGGCAATCGGGAGGACTTAAAATGAAAGAAGGCGGCAAAAACTTGCTAATCGTCGGAGGGGGACCGGCAGGGTATGTGGGAGCCATCCGGGCGGCACAACTGGGGGCTAATGTGACCTTGGTGGAAAAAGGAGAGCTGGGCGGAACCTGCCTGAACGTGGGATGTATTCCCACCAAGGTGTTGACCTCCGCAGCACACACCCTTTCCACCTTGAAAAACGCTTCACGCTGGGGATTGAAGGTCACCGGAACCGAACTGGATTTTACAATGTTGATGAAAAGAAAACAGATGGTGGTAACCCGACTGGTCACCGGCGTAAAGAGCCTGCTTCAAGCCCGGGGGGTTAACGTGATCAAGGGAACGGCTGCGTTTATAGATGAAAAGACAATCGAAGTAAAAAAGCAAGATGGAGCAACCGAAAGACTACAGGCGGATAAGTTCCTGGTTGCACCTGGTTCTATTCCTATTCAACTTCCCATTCCGGGAATCGAATCGGAGGGGGTGATTGACAGCACCGGTGCTTTGTCTTTGACTTCCATCCCCAAAAGCATGTTGACCATCGGCGGCGGGGTCATTGGATGCGAATTTGCCTATGCCTATCATTCCTTCGGGACGCAGATCATTATAGTGGAGATGCTCTCCCAGATCATTCCCGGAGAAGATGAGGAGATCGTTGCGGGTTTAAGGAGTTCCATGGAGAGATCGGGAATCAAGATATTCACCGAGTCAAAGGTATCGAAAATCGAACCTGCCACAGAGGGAAAGAAAAGCGTAACCATTTCTTCAAAGGAAGGGGAGACGAAAGTCGATGTGGAGAAGGTCTTGGTTTCGGTGGGCAGAAAAGCCAACACCAAAGATATGGGATTGGAGAAGCTGGGGATAAAGATGAACCGGGGAACCATTCTGGTGGATGATCATCTCAAAACCAACCTACCCCATATCTTTGCTGCCGGAGATTGCATCGGCAACTGGCTTTTGGCACATGTGGCATCTATGGAGGCGGAGATAGCCGTGGAGAATGCGCTGGGTGAAGACAAGAGAATGGACTACTCCGCCG
>CAYOSZ010000381.1:0-1321 GCA_964406715.1 uncultured Ignavibacteria bacterium
GGCGATCATATAGTCGGAGAAGTCCTTTATCTGGTAAGCCACCTCAACTGTCGCCATCAAGGGCGCATAGAACAGAATTATGTCGAACTTAAAGCCGGAAAGTGCCCCGGAAAGCTCGGGCAAATCCATCCAGTCGCCATCACCGTTTACGTTATCCGAGCAGATGCCCTTCCACCCTCCCCCATGATCGTTTATTATCAACATGTAATGCTCTGCCGGATAGTTCAGCAAACCGTAGTTGATGAAGTCTCTCAAGGTTGCAGGATCGGACATGTCTCTCTTGCCCAGATCGAGCAGCACCTCCGAGCTGTCCGGCTTAACGTGATAATACCTGCAATTCCCATCGTTCTTGATGGAGCCCAGCATCACCAGAACCTGCACCTCCTCGGTGGAATCGATCTGCTCCAGCTCCTGCAGGTCTTGAATCGCGTAAGAATAACCTTCAGGCGTCTGATCCTCGGGATTGTTGCCGTTAAAATAACCCAGGATGGTCCATTTATATCTGGCAGTCTCAGGCTCGGGGGGCTTTTTCTTGCTGCATGACCAAAGAAGAATTGTGGTTGCAAATAAGATAATGCATGCGATCTTCAAAGCCTTCATGGAATCGTCACCTCAGCTCGTGGATAGACCTTTATGCTCTTTTAGAAGATATCGTCAGAATTTCCCTTATAAATATACTTCCTCACCACAACCGTTTCTTGCTCACCCCCGACATTTCTTTGCAATTGGATTTCCCTTAAGCATCTGCGGACTCATACCGAACAGGTCAGCTTCTTTATTATCTCGTCGGGCTTGGTTTTGTGTAGATGCAGCCCCATCTCCTGAGGGGAAAAGCCTTGAGCCAAGCCTAACAGTTGGAAATAATACAGAATGGGAATGGTCAAATCCTCATTTAGCTTTCTGGAGAGTTTTATCTGCCCCAAGTCGAACTCGTCGAAGCAGGTGGGACAGATCAAGCCCATTAAGTCCGCGCCGGATTTCTTAAGAGATGTCAAAACGTCATAGGTCATTTTCTCTGGTATGTTTTCGCTCATGCAGGCTTTACCGCAGCAGAGTGATTGCTTGTCATGGTGAACTATCTGGGCGCCGATGGCGGAGAAGAGCTTCTCCAGTATGGTGGGATAATCCGGATCATCCACCCGCATTATCTCAGAAGGTTTGAGCAGATGACAGCCGTAATGAATCCCCACCTTGATGCCTCCCAGGGGTCTTTTGACCGATTCCCTCACCCGGTCGATTCCCAGATCGTCCCTCAGCACGGTCACTATGTGCCGGACCGAAATGGTCCCTTTATACTCCTTGCCGATTCTCTTCAAACGCA
>CAYOSZ010000381.1:1331-2941 GCA_964406715.1 uncultured Ignavibacteria bacterium
GGCGGTGCAGCCGGAGCACATGGTTACCAGATCCAGCCCTGCCTCTTCTGCTATGCAGATGTTTCTTGCCGCAATGGTGAGCCAGGTGAGCTTATTCGTGGCTTTGAAATAGATGGGATCGGGACAGCAGGAGAACCCGTCCAAATCCACAAGCTCGATTCCCAGATTCTTGGCGGTCTTTCGCACCGCCGCCTCCATCTGCGGGTATTTCACCGTGATCATGCAGCCGAAAAAAGGAGCATATTTCATATTACAATCCGAAAATAGGTTAATTGCTCACGGAGGATGTCATCCCAAACGGGTCTCCGTCATCCTCGCTAATCTTATTTGTTGTGGATGCCTGCCGGCTTTAGGCAACATCCGCAAATAGCAAAAGATGATTTATCCGTCTTAAGGTTCGAAAAGCTCTTTTAACTCGTCCATGGGGACTATCTTGACCTCGTCCAAGCCCAGTTCCTTTCTTCTCCTGTCGGAAAGGGAGGTGATTTTCACCGTTCTGCCGGTGGCTTTCACGCTGGCTACAATCTGATTGACCTCATCTGCGGCGGTCATCTTCTCGTAGCAGATGTTCTTCAGGGCGATGATCACCTCCACCGGTCTTACCGCCTGGGGGCATCTCTCATAGCAGGTATAACAGTTGGTGCAGTCCCAGATGGGGGAATCCTTGCCGGTTAAAGCCTCTTCATCCCCTAAGAGCGCCTGCAAAAGTATCTCTCGAGGGTTGAAATCTTCAGAATACATAGCGGCCGGGCAGTCACCCACACAGGCGCCGCATTGATAACAGAAGTTGTGCGCCTCTCCGCCCAGGGTGGAATCCAGCTTTTTCTTGAACTGGTAGTTTATGGCTTTAAGCGACATAGTCTGATAGTGAAAAAAATCACAAAGCTCTGCCAAAAAACTTGACTTTCGTCGTATTTAAGATATTATATATGCTCGTAAAGTCAAGTTCCAATTTGACGGCAACATATTGTATATACTGATAAATTCAGGCTCCAATTTGACAAGGTAACCTAATCAATTGACCGCTGAAGCTCAAATGAACGCCAAGCCGGACACAAAAGACGAAAAGGTTCACGTATTCGAGGCCTGGTGTAAGAGGTGTAACATCTGCGTGGCTTTCTGTCCTACCAAGGCTCTGACCTCCGACGAGGAGGGTTTTCCGGTACTGACCTATCCGGAAAAATGTACCCAGTGCGGCATGTGCGAGCTCAGGTGCCCTGATTTTGCCATCGCAGTGAAGCCGCGGGAGAAAAGAGAGTCTAAAAAAGAGGAATCCGAGAAACCTGAATGAACACAATAACCACCCAGAAGAAAGAGAAACTCATCCTGGGAAACCGGGCTTGTGCCGAGGGTGCCATTGCTGCCGGTTGCCGTTTCTTTGGCGGCTATCCCATCACCCCCTCCACCGAGATAGCCGAGGTTCTGGCCCGGGAGCTGCCCAAGGTGGGTGGGAAATTCATTCAAATGGAAGACGAAATCGCCAGCTTAGCGGCGGTGATCGGGGCATCCGTGGCGGGGCTGAAATCCATGACCGCCACCAGCGGACCCGGGTTCTCCCTGATGCAGGAGCACATCGGCTTCACCGTGATGACGGAGACGCCCTGCGTGAT
>CAYOSZ010000382.1:0-2600 GCA_964406715.1 uncultured Ignavibacteria bacterium
CCTCGGCATATTCGTAGCTCCAGGAGTAGCTTTGCTGGGTGATCTGCAAACCCAGAGGGAAGTGGTCGCGTTTGTCGAAATCGTCCGTCTTGGGTTTTCCCGGAGAAAGCGGAAGCTCAACCGAGGTATCGGTGTAGACTGCGATGATATCCTGTTCCGAGACAGCCTCGGGGGTATAACAAGCGGAATTTGTCCGGGTGCTCCTTTCGGCTATAGCACCCTCCTGCTCCGGGGTGGAAGATTCATCCGCCTCCGGCCAAAACTCATGAATCCAGAGCCAACCGTCGCATCCCACCGATACATAGGGATGATCGTCCACTATTGCCCCGATCCATAAACCACCCCAAAAGAGATAATCTATGCCTGAACCGGGAGGATACTCGGCTGAAGGAGCCAAAACCTCCTCATCCGGGTTGGGATTGAAACAACCCCCTTTGGATTCCTTTAGATTGTAAAGCGAATGTCCGGGTGCGCTCCCAAAGAAACCCCAGTTGCTGACGCAGAGATGCAAAAGCCCCACCCGATGCACCCGGGCTTGCGCGTTGGGGAGGTCCGAAGCCAGCTTATGAAATGTGTTAATCTTTTCGCTGCTACCCTCATACTCCGGAACGGTTGCCTTCGCACTTGTCCAGCCGATACAAAGGATAATCAGAACGGGGATGACCAAAGTCCAGTTTGAAAGGCTCTTGGCTCTTGATTTTTTTCGCTTGGTCATGGATTTTCCTCCGTGAAGATTGTGATTTAAGCTGAAATTACATATGGTCTCTTACCCCATTTTAATGTTCAAGATAAGAAAAGGTCAACAAACTATCAAGATATTTTTGCATCTAAAATTCAAAAGAACACGACCAAGTTCTCCCCTCTGAGAGTCAGTTTGAAGAAAAGCTGGTGAACTTGATAACGAATGATTACCCAGAAGGCTGGCTTATTTATCACAAGCCAGCCTTCTCCCTTCAGATTGCCGCCAGTGTTCACGCGATCAAAACAATTGTAGGCAACAGGTATGCCAAATATCCTTTACCAAAGCATAAAAACCAATCCGAGCAAGTTGTTTTATCACATGAAGTAACGCTCTTCGTTTGAGCCGTTTTGAAGAGAGCATTTAGCCTGTGGAACACGCTTTCGCAAGGTTCGGCGAGATTATCACCTGCGGGAACTGAGTAAACAAGTTTAACTTGTTGTTATTCAAACGAATATTGAATTCGCCAAGATATACGAATATCTAAAGGAAGAGGGAGGCTCATTTCTTAAAAAAGTTCGATCAACGGTGATCAGGAGAGAACTCAGGAAGAAATTGGCATTGCGACTCTATTCGGCTCATTTCTACAACTCTTTTTTTATAATCCTTAAGTCATCGGGAAACGAGGAGTACTTTTTGAAGTGCAAAAAGCCCCGGCTCTGAGTTTAAGAACCGGGGCTTATGTCCAACCGGGGTTTTATAAGATCATCTGAGATTTTACGAAGCCAACACAGGTTGGGATATTTTATGTTTCTTCATCTTGTTTCTAATGGTAGCCTCGGGAATGCCCAAAAGCCGTGCGGCTCTTAGCTTGATCCAGTTGGATTGTTTTAAAGCCTCGATGATTTTCTCTTTCTCGAACTCTCCTACCTGTTGGAACAAAGAAGCTCCATTGGAGGAGCCTGCATTTCTTGCGGGATTGGTCAGCTTATCCGAGAGGATTCCGCATGGGTCCCTATCGCCGGCTTGAGATAGTACCACCATTCTCTTTATCTCATTTTCAAGCTCTCTCACGTTTCCGGGCCAGCCGTATTCCAAAAATCTCTTGATGATCCCGTTGCTTTCGAATTCCTTTGTTCTTTTTTCATCCACCCCATGTTCTTTTAAGAAATGTCTGACCAGAAGTGGTATGTCTTCTTTTCGCTCTCTTATGGGGGGGATTCTGATGTTAAAGGTATTAAGGCGAAAATACAAATCCTGGCGGAACTTACCGTTTTTCACCGCATCCTTCAAGTCCTCGATGCTGGATGAAATAATACTCACGTTGATTTTTCTCGGTTTGGTTTCACCCAGCCGGGTTATCTCCTTTTCCTCAATTGACCGCAGCAGCTTGACCTGCGTGGACATGGGGATCTCTTCCACCTGATCCAAGTAAAGCGTCCCCCCCTCTGCTTCCTCGAACAATCCGGCCTGATCCTTGTCCGCTCCGGTATAAGCGCCTCTTTTGTGGCCAAATAGCTCATTCTCCAAAAGGCTCTCCGGAAGAGCAGCACAGTTGATGGCCACGAATCTCTTTTCTTTTCTCCGGCTGGAATAGTGAATGGCTTTGGCTATTAAGTCTTTCCCGGCTCCGGTCTCCCCCTCCAGAAGGATGCTTATGTCGTAATCTTTTATCTGCTTGAGCTTCTCCATGATCTCCGTCATCTCCGTGTTCTGGGTCACCACGTTGTCAAAGGTCACCTTTCCGTCGGATTTGGCGATCATGTCAGACTTGAAAAGGGTTTGTTCAATCGAATGCCTCAAATCCCTTATCTGGCGTAGTTCTTTTTGATCGTTGGACTGTTTAAACAGGCTTTCGGCTTCGATTAAAAAAACCTGAGCCTTGCCGTACTCCTTTTCCTCGACCAAAAGATGGGTGATG
>CAYOSZ010000382.1:2610-2940 GCA_964406715.1 uncultured Ignavibacteria bacterium
CCAGCCCCAGATGGTATTTTAAATTCAAATCCCGGAACAGGCTCTCGGCATTGCTTAAGAAACCGAGCCTCTTGTAATAATCGAAGATACCCGACCGACCGGCCTCCAGATAGCTTTTGGCTAATTCGTATTTTGCCCCGACCTGCTGGAGGATGGCGATGCTTTGGCTGAAGTATGCGGAGGACTTATCACTTTCGCTTTTGGCCGAATGAATCTGTCCCAGGATTCTGTATACGGCTCCCTCCTCGATTTTCTCGCCTAAGGACTTAGAAACTTCCAGAGACTTTTGACAGGAGAACAGGGCTAGATCAAACTCATCCTGATCTACAT
>CAYOSZ010000383.1:0-2921 GCA_964406715.1 uncultured Ignavibacteria bacterium
TAACCGTTTTTATCTTTTCAAAGACGAAGCCGCAAACTGCCCTGAAATCCTCAACTGAAGATAGCTGACTGGCAATATCATACAAGATAGTAAGTTCCTTGAATTTCCTCAGGTTCTGGTCGAAGTGTTCGGCATCGTCTATGGCAACCGCAGCTTGTGAAGCAAAAGTGGTCAAAAGCCTCAGGTCATTCTTATTGAAAGCGTTGCCTGTTGACTTGTCGCTTAAGTTAATCACACCCATGGTTTTATCTTTAACTTTTAAAGGAACACATAAAAGAGATTTGGTAGCATAATGTTTTCTTTTGAAATGTTTGAACCTGGAATCCTGTTCGATGTCCTCGACGATCAAGGGCGTTCCCTTTTGGGCCACATAACCGGCGATGCTTGAACCCAACTCAAGTCTGGTGTGTTTCAGGATCTGCGAACTCAAACCTATTGCGGCTTTGATGGTCAAAACATCCTCCGGCTTATGAATCAACATAATCGACCCGGACTTTGCCTCGATTACCCCGGTTGCCAGGGAGACGATCTTGTTGAGGAGGTCATTTAAATTCTGCGTTGTGCTCAGGGACATACCCGCGTTGTGTAAGGCGTTGAGTTCCGTCACCTTCTTCTTCAGTTCCAGATTCTTTTTTTGCAGCTGGTTTAATAACTTGGTTTTCTCTTTGTCCGCCCTGCGCTTCTCCAAAGCCCGCTGTATGGTGAGCTTAAGGTCAGAAAATTCTATGGGCTTCATCAGATAATCATAAGCTCCTTCATTGATGGCCGTAATGGCTGATTCCAATGAAGCATAAGCGGTCATCAAGACGACCAGAGCATCTTCGTCTTTATTCCGCGCTGCCTTCAGGATATCCATGCCGTCTATCCTCGGCATTTTTATGTCGGTGATCACCAGATCGAAGTTGTTGCTCTTTATCTTCTTAAGGGCTTCTTCCCCTTTCTCCTCAGAGGTGACCCAATAGCCTTCCTTGGAAAGCAGCGTCTGAAGGCTTTCGCACATCCTTCTCTCATCGTCTACCACCAGTATCCTTACAGGATCATGTACCATGGGGCTTCCTCTCTTTGTGAGGGAACGGATTTTTCATTTAATCCGATGCTTTCGGAAAGGTGAGAAGAAAACTCATTCCTTTTTTCTTACTTTTGGCCTGAATGGTCCCGCCGTGCCTTTGCATTATCCCGTAGCAAATCCACAGACCCAAACCGGTGCCCCTCCCTTCCTGCTTGGTGGTGAAAAAAGGCTCAAAGATCCGGGATAAATTTTCAGCGGGTATCCCGGGACCGGAGTCCGAAAATTCGATTTCTACGCTTGAATTCGTATCGCGTGTGTTGAGTACGATTTCTCCTCCATCGGGCATGAAATCCCGGGAGTTGACCAGCAAGTTGAGAAATACCTGCTTGAGTTGGTCCTTATCTCCCATCACCGGCGATAGATTTTCGGACAACTCCTGCTTTATCTTGATCCTTTTGCTCAAAAACTCTTTGTCTATCAACAAGACGGTCTGTTTCAGGATGGAGGATAAATCCACAAGAGCCATCTCCTCTTTTCCCGGCCGGGAGAAATCAAGAAGGCTTCGAACGATGCGAGCAATACGGTCAACCTCTTCTTTGATCATCTTAAGATTTTTCTGATTGGGTTCGTTCTCCCGGATGCCCTCGGAGAGGATCAGAAGATAGTTTTTGATGATTCCCAGCGGGTTGTTGATCTCATGAGCCAGCGAGGATGATAGTTGACCCAGCGCCGCCAATTTCTCAGACTGGATAAGTTGTCTTTGGGTTCTCCTCAGCTCTGCATTTACGCTCTTCTGATTTTCATACAGGATCGCATTCTCCACTGCCACGGTGAGATGATCTGCCAGGACAAAAATGAACTCCAAGTCACTGTCGGCAAACCGCAGATTGGTCTTCTTGGAACCCAGGCTCAGAATTCCGACAAGTTCATCCCGGCTTATCAAGGGCACACACAGCTTACAGTCCAATTCTTTCAGTATCTTCATCTCGGGGTCATCATCTTTTATAAGGGCTTGAATCTCCTCTAAAAACAAGGTCTCTTTCCCTGAGAGAAACAACCGGTATAGTTCTCCTTTCAGGCTAATCTCCCAGTGTTTTGTCTTTGCAGATGATGCGGGGGGAATTCCCTTAAGCTTAAGGAAGTAGAGCTTATCCTGCTTGGGGTCCCGGCGTAGAAATATGGCTATGTTTTTAATACCTAATTGATCCACCAGGGTGGAAAGCATCTCGCTTAGCAGATCCTCCAGATCGAGGACCGAATTAAGCTTCCGGGAGAGCTCGAAGATGGCGTAAAGATCAAATATCTTCTGCTTTAGTCGCTTGTTAGCCTGGGTTAGGCGATTGATCTTATCCTCGATTGCACTTTTGAAAAGACCAACCGACTCCAGTATCCTTTTCTCTGCCTTAATGTTCATCAAGTCTGGAGAGTCTAATGAATTTGAGATATCAGACATGGCCATGTTCAGATTACCGTGAGTTCAACTCCTTTTTGCCTTAAGTCCCGGCAATGCCGAGTTTTTGCTCGATTCTTATTGTTGAGTCTTTTGCCATGAGATTTTGAATCTACCACCAATCTTCCATCGTCTTAGTGAGATAACCTCAACCTAACCACCACACCGCGAAGACAGTTGATTGGCTTGCATCCTTTCCGTCATTTCTATGATCGGCAGGAAGGAAACTAAATTAATCAAAACATGCAAACTTTTGCAAATTCCGCCTTGGCAGCTATGATCGTCGTTTAGAGTGACAAAAAGAGGAATTCTCAGATTCAGCTAAAAGGAAGGCTTTTGTACAGCGGAGCTAAAGCGGAGTTTCGTCACTATACAGGTGATTAGATTGTATCGCGAACAAAATATCGGTATTTGTGTTTCCTTAAAACAGAGATGTCTGGTTATCTATACTTAGGGGTATCG
>CAYOSZ010000384.1:0-2917 GCA_964406715.1 uncultured Ignavibacteria bacterium
GCGCTCCTTCAGCATCTTCTTTTTACGGGCGTCTTCCTCCTTGACTGCCTCCCTTTCCTTCCGGAATTTCTCCTCAATGGAGGCGGCCATCTTTTCATCCACTGCACTCATATGGCTTTTCACCTTAAAGCCCAACTCCGTGATGATGTTTAGCATGGCCTCACTGGAGATTTTATAATCCCTGGCTAATTGATAAATTCTCTTCTTCGCCAAAACAAATACCTCTTTGTTAAAGTAGTGCCGTGTGCTTAATATCTCGTTGTCTTTATGCAGACACTGATTTTCTTATCGATTCCATGCCTTTGTTTTTATATTTTAATAACATCAGAGCGAGCCTTGATTATACGAGGAAACATATTATTGCTCCTAACTTTTGGAGGGGCTCATATAATCTTTCGCCTTTTGGATTAAGGAGGCCGCTCTTTTCTTCCCTACTCCTTCGATCTTTACTAAGTCATCCTCACTACATTTAGCCAAATCCTGAATGGTGTCGATTCCGTTTGCGGTTAATTTTTCTTTCAGTTTCTTGCCCACTCCCGGCAATTCGGTTACATAGATCTTCAGTTGTTCCTCGATTTTCTTTTGTTCCCTGAACTCGCTTTCGCTTAAGATGTTAATCTTCCATCCGGTGAGCTTTGCCGCCAGCCTTGCGTTCTGACCCGCCCGGCCAATAGCCAAAGAGAGCCTGTCATCCTCCACCACGATGGTCATGCTGTTGTCGTCGTGATAGGTATCTATGTGAACCACCTTGGCCGGGGCCAAAGCTCTGCTGGCGAAGGTCTCCGGATCCGGGCTCCAGGGTACTATATCGATCCTTTCGCTGGAAAGTTCCCTGACGATGCTCTGCACCCGGCTTCCCTTTACTCCCACGCAGGCACCTACCGGATCCACCCGGTCGTCGATGGAACTCACTGCAATCTTGGTTCGTTCTCCTGGTTCTCGAGCTATGGCTTTGATCTCAATTATCCTCTCGTATATTTCGGGAACCTCCAGTTCGAAAAGCCTCTTCAAAAGCGTGGGGTTTGCCCGGGAAAGCGTGATCTGAGGTCCTTTGGCCGTTTCCTGGACATCTAAGATCAATGCTCTTATTCTATCTCCCTGGCGGTATCTCTCCTTGGGGATTTGCTCCTTGGGGGGAATTACGCCCTCAGCCTTTCCCAGATTCACTATCAGATGCCCTTTTTCAATCTGCTGCACTCCCCCGGTGACCAGAGTATTGATCTTATCCTTGTATTCCTCATAGATTCTCTTTCTTTCTGCCTCTCTCACCCTCTGGACCAGAATCTGCTTGGCGGCGCTGATGGCATTTCTGCCGAATTCATTGAACCCCACCTCCACCCCAATATCGTCCCCCAGCTTTGCCCCCGGGTCTATATCTTTAGCTTCCTCCAAAACGATCTCGGTATTTGAGTCAGTTACCTGGTCTACGACTTTTTTGGTAGCGGTGATGTTGATCTCTCCAGACTTCTGATCCACATCTATCTTTATGTGATCAGTGTTGCCAAATTTTTTCTTGGCTGCCGACATTAAGCCAGCCTCCAAAACCTCGATCACATATTCCATGTCTATATTTTTGTCCTTGGTGATCTGGCTCAATGCTTCCAATATCTCGTATTTCATCAAAAAAACCTCCGCTAAAACATTATTTGAGCCCTGGCTACCTTCCCAAGGGGAATGATCTCTTCCTTTTCTTCTTCCGGCTTGGACTTAGTCAACTCAAGCAGGATATTTTCTCCATCAAAACCTTTGATTTTCCCTACCATCTCCATCTTTCCGTCAACTTGCTCCTTAAAGAAGACTTTCACCTTCTCCCCTATCTTCCTTTTAAAATCCGCTGCGCTGACCAGCGGCCTATCCAACCCCGGTGAAGATACCTCCAGCCTGTATCGGCCAGGAATCAAGTCTTCGATGTCCAGAAGATCACCGATCCTTCTGCTTAAATCTGCACATTGATCGACTGTGACCCCAGCGGTTTTGTCCACGCATACTCTTAAAAGGGACGCCGGTCCCCCTTTAGAAAACTCCAAATCCACCAGCTCCAGGTTTTCTTCCTCAACCAAAGGTTTGATTTTGTCTCTCAACATCTCCGTCTTTGAGCCCATAACTTTATTTATACGTTAACAAGTATGTAAAAGAGTGGGTTATACCCACTCTCAATTTTATAATATAACGACTTCTGGATAAAAAAGCAATCTAAAAATAACTCAGGATTTCCTTTTATGTTATGGTCCGGTTAATCCTTCTTCCTTTACCTCGTCCGGTTGTTACCCCTCTCGGAATGTTCTAAAGGTCAACCATCAGTTTTTTGCATTTTTCAACTGCCTCATCTTGCGCTACCGAAATCACTTCCTTTGTCTTTCTCACACCTATTTCCACCTTATTTTCCTTCAGACTCTTTGCCCCCACGTTTACCCTCAGAGGCAGTCCGATCAGATCGGCATCGTTGAATTTCACCCCGGCTCTTTCATCCCGGTCATCGATCAACACCTCAATGTTTTGTTGCTTCAACTTCCGATATATTTCAAAAGCCACTCTGCTCTGTTCTTCATCGGCTACATTCAAAGGGAGAATCTCCACGTGATATGGAGCAATGGAGGCGGGCCAGATTATGCCCTTCTGGTCATGGAACTTCTCCACCGCGGCCTGGGCTGTACGGGTTATTCCTATTCCATAGGAACCCATGATAAAAGGCTTTTCTCGTCCGTCCACGTCGAGAAAATTGGCACCGAGAGACTGGCTGTACTTCGTTCCCAGCATGAAAGTGTTTCCCACCTCTATTCCTCTGGAGGTCAGAAGCTTGCCCTTCCTGCATCTGGGACATCTTTCCCCCTGCTGAGCACATCTGATCTCGGTTACCTTGTCGATTTTTAAATCCCGTTCGACATTTACGTTGACGAAGTGGTAATCGTTTTCGTTC
>CAYOSZ010000385.1:0-2909 GCA_964406715.1 uncultured Ignavibacteria bacterium
ATGTTATCGTGTCTTTTATAGGTGCCAATTTTAATTCAACCTCTCCCGATTGTGCAGCCTTTGCTGCAGCTACTCGGCTACTAATTATCTGTTTGAGTTCTGCTAATAGCTCGTCATCAATCTTTGAAATCACAGGGGCGGGTTTGATTAACTTTGTTCCCACTTCAGGAGGCGTTAAAGCATCCTCAAGTAACGCATCATGAATAGATGCTGGATCATTACCAAGTTGAGCCCATATCGCTTCTGCGGCGGATGGAAGGAACGGTTCAATGAAAATTGCGAGTGCCTTTGCTAGGCTCAGAGCATTGAAGAGAACTTCACCAGTCTTTTTCATATCCTCCTTCACTAGCGCCCATGGTTGCTGAGATTGAAAGTATTCATTTCCAACAGCGGCAATTCTTAGAACCTCGTCTGCAACCTTTTTCAGCTCGTACTCATTAACAGCATCGATGATTGTTTCAATTGCACTCTCGACTTCTTTCTTAAGATTAGAATCAAACGTTCCCTTAGGCACCTCACCGAAGTGCTTGTGCGAGAAATGAATTGCTCGATAGAGAAAGTTACCTAGGGTTGCAACTAGTTCATTGTTTACCTTGTCTGCGTAAATATCCCAGTTGAAGTCAAGATCCTTTGTCTGTGAAGTATATGTAGCGATATAGTATCTAAGATAGTCAGGGTCGAGACCTCTGTCAAGATAATCTTCTTGAACCCACACAACATAGCCCCTGCCTCTACTGAAGTTATGGCCCTCAATCTTCACCATTCCAGATGCAACAATAGCGAAAGGGAGATTGTAGTCACTACCCTTCAACATAGCAGGCCAGAAGATACAATGATGCTGAACTATGTCCAAGCCTATGAAATGAACAAGACGACCATTTCCAGGTTTCCAGTACTTCTCCCATTCTTTGGGTTTGCCAATCTTCTTAGCCCACTGTTCAGTACTCGATATATATCCAATCGGGGCATCTACCCAAACATAGAGCACAAGTGAATCATCACCTGGAAACTTGATTCCCCAATCGAGGTCGCGCGTGATGCACCAGTCTCTCAAGCCCTCTTTGACCCAACCAAGTGCGAAGTTCTTGGCATTCTTTGTCCCATCCACATTTGCGAGATATTCTCCAATGAACTCTTCAAATGCACTCAGTTTCAGGAATTGATGCTTCCTAGTGATAGGTCGTGTGGGATTTCCACAGACCGCACATCGGGGATTTAGGATCAAACCGGGCTCGATATATCTCCCACAGCCTTGGTCGCACTCATCACCGCGAGCGTCTGAACCACAATAGGGGCACTCTCCGCGAACGAACCGATCGGGTTGCGAGCGCCCGCAGGTATCACAGAAGGGGGTTTCAATCTCCTTCGCATAGATGTGACCATTGTCTATCAGTGTCTGGACAATCTGGAGAGTCCTGTGGTGGTTCTCCTCACTGTCGGTATGCCCATAGTTGTCAAAGAAGATGTTCAGCCTAGGGAATGTGTCCTCCAAAATCTTGTGGTACTTCTGATAGGTTTCCTTTGGGGTCAGACCTTCTTCCTCAGCTTTCACGATGACTGGCGTCCCGTGAGTATCAGAACCGCAGACGAATGTAACAGCTACTCTCATCTTCTTAAGGAGTCTGACAAACACATCGGCAGGGACGTAAGTCCTGAGGTGACCAATGTGCATCTTGCCGCTTGCGTAAGGTAAACCACAAGTCACAAGCACAGGATCTTTAGTAGGATAATTTCTCAGTCTAGTCACACTCCTAATATTGTTTGCAACCTACTCTGAACTGAACAGGAAAGTATGCAAAAGATGTGAGATACTCTACTCTCAAGTGTTTCGCATAGGCGACCGTTGAAATAAGTTCTCTATCGTTCCTTTCGTTGAGCTCTTTTCCCGCCTTTAGTAAGTAGGTTATCGCATCACGGAGGTCTATGGATATAACTCTAACGATGATTCATGAATATTAGCGGAAGTAGCAATGTTAAAGAGAATCAGACATAGTCACTTTGCAAGGTTGAATCTTTCATGTCAGAAACAGTACCTCTTTCGATTGAACTTAAGTCACTCATTGGTAGAGCGCTAATGCTGCAGATTCTCTCTGCAATTATGATCATCGGAAGTCTAGTGGTTTTCGTTGGTGGAATAAGCGTTAGCTTTGAATGGCTCTTGGTCATGAGTGTCCTCTATGTAATTGGATTTGTTCAGCTGCTAATTACCAGATATGTAATGCAGAAAGAGGAAGGGAGTATCACTGCCGCCATTGTTGTGACATTATCCGCAATAGCATTCTCAATAATTGTTGGGTTCTTCTGGATAATTCAATCTATGTATATCGGGCTTGGTCTATATTTCATAATAGTTGGTATGGTAAATGCCATCCTAGCAGTACTACTACTAGAGTCTCGAAAAACTCTCTAGACAACCAAATGGAGTATGCTCTTCTGTTTGAAGAAGGGCTCATTAGATCTGTCTGGAATTGGCTGATAGTACATGGCACACGCTGAAACTATCTCACTCGCAAGGATTCTAAAAGTAGTCGTTGACATCAATCATGGTTTAGGCCATGATACTCGGTGTTCAATGCTTGTTTTCGTAACCGAATTGTGCAATCTATTTGTGAGCAATATCCCAGATATAAATCCAGTAAAATTTTAGAACACGTGTTCAAAGTTGTTCGTTTAGGTTACTCGGAGAAAATGAAAACCTGTAAAACTATTGTCTTGTCTTGAGGCGACGGCGAATTGTTCGATCAGCCTGGAGTCGATGCTTTCTGAGAATAGTGGAAGTGCCCTTCGAACGTGCCAGTTTGGTTTTTGTTTCAGTCTCCATCTTTTTCAACTCAGTGTGATGGTGTGGGGGCCTGACCTAGGGGAGTCCGCCCCCACTGTGTCTCTGATGCCGGGAGGTGCACGGAGAC